>CAIQIC010000251.1 GCA_903871765.1 uncultured Lentisphaerota bacterium | reverse complement strand
TTTGGTTGTTTGCCTAACCACCAACTATCGGGGGAGAACGGCCTTTTGCAAAGTGCGAAAATAATCGTACGTTATCCGTCTACGAGCGAACCTGTGTGAATTGTTATGACGCGAAGAGTGTTCAAGGCGCAGAGGTCGGTTATCGCCGCCTCTTCTGGAACTTGAATACCGCCGCCGGAGCCCATGCAGTGATCCGATCAGGAGGGGTTTGCGTAGCTGCAAGCTTGCATGCACCGGTTCAGGGGGCTTCTATTTTTAGGATTTTCTTGTTTGTTTATTTTACTTTGTTTTGGATTTCGATATTCGAAGTTCGGATTTTCCTTTACCCCTCGCCCAGCTCCGGGATCGGGGCCGGCGCCGCGGTACGATGCGCCCACAGGCTTTCCACGCTGTAAACCGCCAGCGCCAGCCAGATCAGGCCAAAACCGAGGCCGCGGACCAGGTTGAAAGGTTCATGGAACAGCAGCACGCCCAGCAGCAACTGCAGGGTGGGGGAGATGTATTGCAGCAGGCCCAGCAGTGACAGTGGAATGCGCCGGGCCGCCACGGTGAACAACAGCAGGGGCACAGTGGTCACCACCCCGGCGCCGATCATCAGTCCATCCGCGATGGCGCCGGTATGCAGGAAGGCGCCCCGGCCGGCCACCTCGACCGCCAGCAGGTAGCCCGCCGCCGGCAGCAACAGGATGCCCGTCTCCAGCGTCAGCCCCGGGAGCGAGGGCAGCGGGGCCAGTTTCTTGACCAAGCCATACAGGGCAAACGAAACCGCCAGGGTCAGTGCGATCCAGGGCAGCCGGCCCGTGGCGATCGTCAGATACAGCACACTGCACGCCATGAGCCCGATCGCCACCCGCTGGACAAGCCGCAGCCGCTCGCGCAGGAAAACCACGCCCAGCAGCACGCTCAGCAGCGGATTGATGAAGTAGCCGAGGCTGGCTTCGACAATGAAGCCGGCGTTGACCGCCCAGATATAGGTCAGCCAGTTGGTGCTCAGCAGAAGGGCGGCCAGCGCATAGATCGCCAGGACGCGCGTTTGCCGCACGGCGGTGCGCAGGCTCGGCCATTGGCCCGTGAGCAGCATGACCGCCAGCAGCAGCAGAAACGACCAGCCAATGCGGTGCGCGATCAGTTCCGTGGCCGACACATGCCGCAGCCAGCGCCAGTAGATCGGGATCAACCCCCAGCAGGCATACGCGCCAATGGCATAGCTGATGTCACGACGGAACATAAAGAAAATCCGAAATTCGAAGATCGAAACCCGAAACAATATCGAATAACAAAATATAAAAACAAGAGCCGGGATGTCGCCTCGTTTCAACCTTTCTTCAGCTTTGAATTTTAAATTTATTTCGGATTTCGATATTCGGATTTTGGGCTTACGAGCTTTTCGAGTTAGCCCTTCCTAGATTCCGTCGAGTGAGGGATGGCGGCACAACGCGGGCTGGGTCGTGAAAAAAACGTCGGCGCGTTCGCGGGCGGCAACCAGGTCGGGCGCCGACTGTACTCGCTTGAAAAGAGTATGACCGAAGAGAAAATTGCGGGCGAAATAGGCGGTGAAGATTTTGACTCGTGCCAGCGCCTGGGGCGCGGCAAAATCCTCGACGATGTAATCGTACAGCCGGCGCCAGACCTCGGCGTGCTGCACGACCAGGCCGGGCTGATGCCACTGGGCGAAAATCCACGGTTGCGCAGCGGCCATACGGCCGATCATCAGACCCGCGGCGGCGGCGAAGGGCGCCGGGCGGTCGCGCACATAAGCCGGGCTGATGATGTCGCCGTTGGCGATGATCGGCAGGCAGGTTTCGGCGGCGAGTTCGGCGTAGAGGCCGTGGCGGGCGGACCGCTTGAGTTTGTCTTCGGCAAAACGCGGATGAAGGGTCAGGGCGTCCACGCCTTCGTCCGCCAGCAGGCGCAGCCGTTCGCCGAGGCGCTCGCGCCAGCGGGGGGTCTGACGGCCGAGCCGGATCTTGACCGTCAGCGGTCCGGCAAAGTGCCGGCGCAGCACGCGGACGATGTCCCGGAGACGGTCGGCGTCTTCGAACAGGTCCGCGCCGCCGCCTTGCTGCTGGACCGTGGGGGCCGGGCAGGCGCCGTTGAGGTCCAGTCCGTCGGGCGCGCGCGCGGCCAGCCGGTCCAGGATCGCCGGCAGGCGGTCGGTATCCACGACGAGCAGTTGAAAGATCACCTTGCCCTCCTGCGGGCGGCGCTTGAGCCACGGCGAACTCGCGAGGTCTTCGTGCAGGATCATCTTGGCGGACAGCATCTCCGTGAACAACGCGCCATAGCCGCCGAAGTCGGCCAGCAGGCGGCGGAAGGCGCTGTGGGTGATCCCCGCCATCGGGGCGCAGAACAGCGGCGGATCGAATACCGCTCCGCGCAGCACCAGCGGCGGATATGGAAAGGGCAGGGCCATGGCTCGCGGCCAATCTAGCTTCGCTGGCCCGCGAAGGCGAGATTTACTGGCAACGCCGTTTCCGGTTGACTTGTGCAACCATGAAATCCATCCTGCCACCAACAATGGAATACGTCCCATAGCACCTTGAAGTGGATGAACATGAGCAAAAAGACTTTTTTGATTGCGGTCACCTTGAGTTGGGTGTGCCCAGTATTGGCTATTGTATTGATGTTCATAACGCGCGCCCAACTTCCTGACGTACTGCGGTCGTATCTAGCTGCCCGGCAACCGTCGCTGAGTCTTGCAGCGTCAATTGTATGGCTGACGTTGGCCCTGGCGTATTCCTGTGCGTCGATTGCGGCGACCGTGGGTATCTACTTCTGGCAATCATGGGCGCGGTTGATCTACACGATTGTTGTGCCTACCGGTTGGCTTCTCCTCTTGCCCTTAGGCAATCGTCCGTTCGTCACAACAAACTGGGTTAATATTGCCACTGGATTGGCCGCCACATTTACTGGAATTACCTTGTGTGGGATGTGGTTTGTTTCTGGCATCCATGAACGGTTTCAGAAAAGAATCCAACATAGCTCCTGAACTATTAGAACGTGGCGCCTACAACAAACGCCTGAAGACCTGTTCAATGCGTTCGCATTTTGAGGCGCAACATTGATCATGGTGGAAGAACCATGAGACGGGCCGCAACTTATGCGATGACGGCGGCGTTGTTGGTCGTGCTGGCGCGCGCGGCGGACGACCTGCCGCTGCCCGATCCCCTGAAGACCGTGGCCGGCAAGACCGTTGCGTCACCGGAGGCATGGCGGAATGGACGGCGGGCGGAAGTCTTGGAGCTTTTCCGGGCGCAGGTCTATGGCCGCGCGCCGGTGGCCCGGCCGCACGACTTGCGCTTTGAGACCATCGCGACGACCAAGACGGCCCTGTCCGGCCGCGCGACCCGTAAAGACGTCAGGATCCGCTTCTCGGGCCCCGGCGGCGAGAGCACGATCCGCCTCGTGGTGTTCATCCCGAACAACGCACCCAAGCCAGTGCCCGGCTTTCTGTTGATCAGCAACCATTCCTGGGAGGGATTGGTGACCGCTGGACAGCAATCGAGCCCATTCTGGCCCGTGGAGCGAATCGTTGCGCGCGGCTATGTCGCCGCGGCCTTTCTCAATGCGGATCTCGATCCGGACAAGGATGACGGTTTCAAGGATGGCGTACACGGGATCTTTGACCGCAAGGATGCCCCTCGTCCCCCCGACGCCTGGGGTACCATTACAGCCTGGGCGTGGGGCGCCAGCCGGGTCATGGACTACTTCGAAACCGACGCTGACATCGACGCCAAGCGGATGGCTGTGGTCGGGCATTCCCGCGGCGGCAAGTGCGCACTCTGGTGCGGCGCCGAGGACGAACGCTTCGCGCTCGTTATCAGCAACGAGTCCGGTTGCACGGGCGCGGCGCTGGCCCGGCGCAAGCAGGGCGAGACGATCAAAGCCATCAACAGCCGATTCCCCCACTGGTTTTGCGCCAACTACAAACGCTACAATGACAAAGAGAGCGAACTGCCCGTTGACCAGCACGAATTGATCGCCCTCATGGCGCCCCGGTTGGTGTATGTGGCGAGCGCCACGAATGACAAATGGTCGGACCCCCCGGCGGAGTTCCGGTCGTGCGTGCTCGCCGAACCGGTCTACCGGCTTTTCGGATTGTCCGGCCTGGGCGCCACGAACATGCCGAGTCCGGAACATCCGTTGCTTGACGGCCATATCGGATACCATCTGCGCACCGGACAGCATGACCTCACCGGGTACGACTGGACGTGCTTCATGGATTTCGCCGACCGGCACTGGAAGAAGGAAAGCGCCAAGCCTTAGGCGAAGCTGCGAGGGTGACAGGAAATACCTCTAGAAGTATGATTCAGGGCATCCATCGAGGGGTTGGCCGTGCTGAACTGGTCGAATAGCGGGTACAAACTGACGGTTGGGGTGGGGAGCCTGGTCGTCGCCGGCCTGTTGTCCACGCTATTCGATAAGGTGTTACCCGCCTGGGCCGTCGTGTTGATTGCCCTGGTGCCGCTGGTGCTGTTCGTGTTTTTCCGCCCCGGCGAGATGCCGGACCTCGTGGTACAGGCGGCGCATATCTTTGCGGCGGTCTGGTATTTGGTCGTGGTCGTCGGGCTGCTGGTGATGCTGGCGGAGAACCGTCCGTTGCCCCGCGGATGGCCAGTATACCCGCTGTTTGCGGCGGTCGGGGCCATTCCCTGCGTCCTGACGCTCTACCGGGCAGCGTGCGGTGACAACCGAGTGTCAGCCACGGAGCGATTCGATCCATCGGTCGTTCCGCAACCTCGGCCGGCAAGTGTTCCGTCGTTCGGCCGGGCGCGCCTGGAATGCTATCCCTCCATGGTCAAGCTGCTCGGTTTGCTCAGCCTGACTTGCGTCATGGTCGGCGCGTCGTATTTCTGCACGACGCTGCCCGAGTCGACCCCGCGCGTGTTCGGCTGGATCGGAATCGGTTTTTTCGGCTTGGGGTTCATCGCCTTTCCGGTCATGTTCTTCCGCACCGGCCCGCAGGTCATCATCAATGACGAGGGGATCGAGGACCGCCGACTGAAGGCGGGCGTGATCCGGTGGGCGGATGTGCGCGCGGTGTCCATCGGCTCGGTGAACTCGGCCAAGTTTCTGTGCATCGAGGTTGCCGATCCGGAGGCGTACCTGGCCCGGCTGCCGCGCTGGAAGCGCTCGCTGGCGGCCGCGAACAGCGCGCTAGGGTTCCCGGCGCTGACGATCAGTTTCTCAGGTCTCAGGCCGGGTCTCAAGGAGGTGTGGGCCGACCTCCAAGCCCGGCCAAGTCTGCGAATTGGGGCGCGCCCGGCCTGACCCGCCGCGGGCGGAGCATGGTCTGACCGACTTATTAACCTCCCATAATCGGTTGGATGGCACCTCATGACGTAGAAGCGGCGTCCCGCCGCTTTCGAACGCGGCCGGAGGCCGCGTCTACGAGTGAACCTGTCTGGATTATTTAGGAAGGTTAGTATGTCACCACCTGACCACGGTCTGGTTCATCGCCGGTGCGGTTACGGGCCAGACCAGGGGTTTTCCATCCGTGGTCACAGCTGCGAGCCGATACTCGAAGCTGCCGTCCGCCGGCGGCAAGGTTACGCGATAGACCGACTGGGCCACCGGTTGTGCGGGCAACGTACGAAATTCTCCTGAGCCCAGCGGTCGCCAGGCGAGCATCACCGACTTTGCCGGCTGATT
>CAIQIC010000250.1 GCA_903871765.1 uncultured Lentisphaerota bacterium | reverse complement strand
TATCTTTGGGACTTCGGCGTCACGACCCGGCACGATCCCCAATTCGGCCTTCCCTTCGCCTGGGATGTCGACCTGCTGGTTGGCTATGATTCCGAATTCGTTCCCAACCGCGCCGCCCGGCCGGGCACCGAGCGGTTCTGGGGCATGCGCAACCCCGCGCTGCCCGGACGTCTCGCGGCGTGGAGACCCGATGTCATCCTCCTCTTCGGGTATCACTACGCCACGCATCTGAGGACGATCGCGTGGGGCCGGCGGCACGGCGTGCCGCTCGTCTTCCGTGGTGATTCCCACCTGCTGGGTCAGCCGCGGCCCTCGGTGCTCAAGCGCCTCGCATTGCGCATGCTCTACAGTCAATTTACGGCGGTCACCTATGTCGGCGCGGCCAACCGCGCCTATTTCGAAACCTTCGGCGTGCCGGCGGACCACCTGCATTTCGCACCGCATGCGGTCAACCACGAACATTTCGATCCACGCAATGCCGCCCACCGGGAAGCCGCCGGCCGCCTGCGCGCCGATCTGGGTCTCGCACCGGGACGTCGCGTGGTGCTTTTCGCCGGCAAGCTCCTGCCCCGCAAGCAGCCGCGTGCGTTGCTGGAGGCTTTTCTCTCGGCCCCGCGGCCGGATACCGTGTTGCTCTTCGTGGGCGACGGTGAAGAGAAGACCGCCCTGCAGGCGCGTGCCGCCCAGACGCAGGACGCGGATGTGCGCTTTCTTCCCTTCGCCAACCAGAGTGAGATGCCCGCGCGCTACCTGCTTGCCGATCTCTTTGTGCTGCCCTCGCAGGGCAACTCCGAGACGTGGGGCCTCGCCGTCAACGAAGCCATGCATCTGGGCGTCCCGTGCCTCGTCAGCGATGTCGTCGGCTGCCAGCGCGACCTGGTGACCGACGGAGATACGGGCTGGGTCGTCCGCGCCGGCGACCCGGCACATTTGAAACTGAAACTCAACGAGGCGCTCGAGGCGCTCAGCCGCGACGCCGCCGGCTGGCGTGCTCGTGTGGCCACGCGCATCGCCGGTTACACCTACGCGCAGTCGACCGAAGGGCTGTTGCGCGCCGTTGCTACCACCCGCCCCCCGGGGTCGAACCCATGAAAATCAACATTGCCATGGGTTTCTTCCTGCCGGTGCCCCCCGCCGCGGGCGGCGCGATGGAAAAGGCCTGGTTCCGGCTCGGCCGCGAGTTTGCCGCCGCCGGGCACACGGTCACGCTGCTGTCGCGCTGCTGGCCCGGCTTCCCGGTGCGGGAGACGATCGACGGCGTCGCCATGATCCGCGCGCCCGGTTTTAACCATACGCGCCATCTGGCGTTCAACCTCCTGCTCGACGGTTTCTGGGGTCTGCGCCTGCTCCGCCATCTGCCGGCGGCCGACATCACCGCCTGCAACAATGTTTCGCTGCCCATCCATCTGCCATGGCTGCGGCCGCGGGCCGGGCGTGTGGTGGTCGTGCTTGGGCGCATGCCCAAGGGGCAGATTCGCTTCTACTGCCGCGCCGCGCGCCTGGTGGCCACCAGCGACGCCGTGGCGTCCCGCGTCGCGCATGAATGCCCGGCCCTGGCGGCACGCACCCGCGTTTTCCCCAATCCCATCGACTGGGAACTGCACGCGCGTTCCGCCGCGCAACAAGGCGAGCCGGTGACGATCGGCTTCTTCGGGCGGCTGCATCCGGAAAAGGGCCTCGAACTCCTGCTCCGCGCGGCCGTGCGGCTGGCGGCCGAGCCCGGGCTGCCGCGTTGGCGCGTGGTGTTGCGCGGCCCCAGCGACATCCGGCGAGGCGGCGGCGGCGAGACCTATGTGCAGCGGCTGCAAGGCGAGTTTGGCCCCAAACTGGGTGAACGCCTGGCGTGGGAGCCGCCGGTCTTTGATGAGGCGATTCTCGCACGTTGCTACGGCGCTCT
>CAIQIC010000249.1 GCA_903871765.1 uncultured Lentisphaerota bacterium | reverse complement strand
TGCATGGGCTCGGGCGAATGCACGAACCCGTAGGTAAGAAATTGCCACCACATCCATGGTTCCCTGAGAGACTCGCTGGAGAGGGGTAGCGGCGGCTGGCCCAGGGAGTGGTCGATGGGGTGATCGACCAGGGGACCGGCGGCGGGATTCGCCAGCCGGCCAGCCGTTCGGCTGATTTTCCCGATGACCGTGCGTGCTCGCGCTGGGGAATTGCTTGACAGCCCCGAGACCACATGCTATACAGAATGCCCCGCCTCTACAGAGGCGGGATACTTTTTGTCGGCATGTTCGCCCGTCCCGTTTTGCGGGACCGCCTGAGCGCGGCGGAAGGAGTGCAGGTGTACGCGATCGTTGAGTCAGGGGGAAAGCAGTACCGGGTCGAGCCGGGTGCCATTCTGGCCCTGGAGCGCATCCCGGGAGAGGTCGGGAGTCGGGTGGCGCTGGACCGGGTGCTCCTCGTGGCCGACGGCGGCGCGGTCAAGGTGGGGCATCCCACCGTGTCCGGGGCCCGAGTGGTCTCGGAGATCCTGGCCCAGATGCGCGGCGTGAAGATCGACGTGTTCAAGTTCAAGAAGCGGAAGAAGTACCGCAAAAAGACCGGCCACCGGCAAGAGCTGACGCGGGTCCGGATCGCGGAGATCATCGCTTAACCCTGCGCCGTGAGCGGACTTTCAGGTCGGCTGACGCTTCGCACGGAGGCATCCATGGCACACAAGAAAGGCGTTGGGAGTTCGCGCAACGGCCGCGACAGCGCCGGGCGGCGCCTGGGGATGAAGGCCTTCTCCGGCCAGACGGTGACCGGAGGGAGCATCCTTGTCCGCCAGCGCGGCACGCGCTTCAAGCCCGGAAAGAACGTCGGCCTGGGGAGGGATGACACCCTGTTCGCCAAGGTGCCGGGCGTGGTCGATGTGGAGCAGCGCGCCGGCAATCGCTTCGTCTCGATCACTCCGGTCGCCTAGCGACTGCGGCTGGACGACGTCGATGCTTGGCCGTCCGCGCGTACACGGTGACAAAATTCATTGATACCGTCAAGATCGTCGTGAAGGCCGGCGACGGCGGCCGCGGCTGTGTGAGCTTTCGGCGCGAGGCGTACGTGCCCCGCGGCGGGCCCAATGGCGGGGACGGGGGGAACGGAGGCAGCATCTTCATCGAAGCCAACCGCTCTTTCCGCACGTTGATCGATCTGCAATACCAGCAACTTTATCGCGCCAAGCGCGGCGAGCATGGGCGCGGCAAAGACCAGCACGGCGCCTACGGTCCGGATCTCACCATCAAGGTGCCCCTCGGCACCGTGGTCTCCGACGTCGAAACGGGAGAAGTCCTGGCTGACCTGACCACGGACGGCCAGCGGGCCATGGTGGCCAAAGGCGGCATGGGCGGCCGCGGCAACGCGCGCTTCGCCACCGCGACCCGCCAGGCGCCCCGCATCGCCCAGCCCGGCATTCCAGGCGAAGTCCGCACGCTCCGTCTCGAACTCAAGCTCATCGCCGATGTGGGATTGGTCGGCTTGCCCAACGCGGGGAAATCCTCGCTCCTGGCCGCCTTCTCGGCCGCGCG
>CAIQIC010000248.1 GCA_903871765.1 uncultured Lentisphaerota bacterium | reverse complement strand
CGGCTGGCGCAGCACCTCCAGCGCGTTGCGGTGGAACTCCGGCAGCTCGTCGAGGAACAGTACGCCGTGGTGCGCGAGGCTGACTTCGCCGGGCACGGGATGCGCCCCGCCGCCGAGCAGGCCGGCGTCGGACACCGTGTGTTGTGGCGAGCGGAAGGGGCGCCGGGCGACCAGCGCCTGGTGCGGCGCGAGGGCGCCGGCGATGCTGTGGATCTTCGTCGTCTCCAGCGCCTCCTCCAGCGTCATCGGCGGCAGGATGGACGGCACGCGCTTGGCGAGCATGGTCTTGCCCGTGCCCGGCGGGCCGAGGGCCAGCAGGTTGTGGCCGCCGGCCACGGCGACTTCGACGGCCCGCTTGGCGTACTCCTGGCCCTTGACGTCGGTGAAATCCTCGTCGTACTGGCTGTTGGCCGCGAACACCTGCGCCACATCAATGTGGTAGGGCGGGATGACGAGCAGGCCGGCGAGGAAGTCCGCGGCCTGGCGCAGCGTGGTCACGGGGTAGACGGCGAGGCCGTCCACGACCGCCGCCTCGTCAGCGTTGTCCGCGGGGATCAGTACGCCGCGGCAGCCCGCGGCGCGGGCCAGAATGGCCAGCGGCAGCACGCCGCGGATGCGGCGCACCTCACCGCTCAGCGCCAGTTCGCCCGCGATGCAGTAGCCCGCCAGTTGGGCGGCATCGAGATCCTCCAGCGCGGCAATCGTGCCCAACGCAATGGGCAGGTCGAAGCTGGGCCCCTCCTTCTTAATGTCCGCCGGCGCGAGGTTGATGGTGGTCCGCCCCTTGGGCGCCCCAAAGCCGGAGTTGATCAGCGCCGTGGCGACGCGGTCCTTGCTCTCCTTCACCGCGACGTCCGGCAGGCCGACGATGACCGTCTGCGGGTCGCCGTGGCCGGCATTGACCTCGATCTCGACGGGATAGGCATCCACGCCGAGCACCGCCCCCGAAAACACCTTGGCCAGCATGCATGGCCTCCTTGCGTTACGCGGCCATGATTTACGCTAACCTGCGGACTGTCAAGGCAATCCCGGCTGGCGATATGGGGAAAGGGGATTGAACCAAAAGGCCGGGTCGGATATTTTACGACTAGTTGTGCTGTGAATGCTGCCGCTGATGAAAAATGTTGCGTCGTGACCCCAATGGCCCATTACGAACTGACGAGGTGAAACATGAACGAGTTGCTGTCGCGGATCTCGGTAAACCCCAATGTCTGTTTCGGCAAGCCGTGCATCAAGGGCACCCGCATATGGGTGTCACTCCTCCTGGACATGCTGGCCGACGGCATGGCGATCGGGGATATTCTGCAGGAGTACCCGCACCTGAAGCGCGAAGACCTTCTGGCGGCCATGGCCTATGGGGCCGAAATGTCCCGGGAGCGCTATGTTGACGTGTCCATGGAAGCCCTGGCGTGAAACTCAAATTGGTTACGCTGGACCTGGATTTTGCCGGCCCGGTCCGTTTTCGGTCGCGGGACTGCGGCGGCATTGTGATCCTCCGGTTGCCGCGCCGTTCAGCGGCAAGACTGTTGAAGGCCTTGGCCGGCGAAACCGTCGCAGCCCTCGTGCGCCTGGCGTTGGATGGCGGACTGTGGATCGTCGAACCGGGCCGGATTCGAGTGCATCAGCAGGAGGATGCCTGATAGGCAGGCAAAATGTTGAATGTCGCGCCTTGACCCCTGTGGCATACAGATGCGCTGTGAATGCCGCCGCTGATGAAAAAAGAATATGACTTTTCCAGGGGTGTTCGAGGCCAGTTCTTCCGGCCCAACGCCAAGTTCAATGATCTCGCGGCGGCCGGCATGGAATACATTGAGCCCCGGCACACCTTGAGCCGCCGACTGCGGGCCGAAAGCCGTCCGGCGGATGGTGCGCCGACGCCGAAGGGAGCGAACATCAGCGCCCCAGCTCGATTATCTTGAAAAGCAATTGTTATAAGTTGATTCCGCTGAAAAAGTCGGGAGCGGCCAACCCACCACCGTGCGGTTTTGAATAGTCACCGGCGGCGCCGCTCTCGCGGTATTTCTATGGAGGATGCTTGTGTCGCGAGTTTTATG
>CAIQIC010000247.1 GCA_903871765.1 uncultured Lentisphaerota bacterium | reverse complement strand
TTGGGGCACCGCCAGGTGAATGGTCAAGGCGTTTTGGTCAATGATGCCGTTATAGGTCAGATAACTAAAGGACGTGATCAGGGCGGGGGCGCTGAGGTGGAGCACGCTGGTCGCCGTATCGAAGGTCCAGGTCCTGAGCCCATCCACTTTCGTGAAGACGGTGCCGACGGGAGCGCCCCAGGAGGTCACGCCATCGGTCACGCCAAAGGTGTCGCCGAATGACTTGGTGGTGGTATCGACCAACGTCCACGAACCAATCGCACCGGTAAAAGCCGAGGTATCGATGATGAAAGTGCCATTCAAGGTGGCGGTTCCCGTACCGGTGATTTTGTTGTTCCCGGTATCCGTGACGTAGAACGTATAACTGCCGGCGGGGTCGAGGACCAGTGTGCCACCGCTGACGGTGGTGTTGCCGCTGTAGGTGTTCGGACCGGAAAGCGTCAGGGTGCCGGTGCTTTCCTTGATCACATCACCTGCGCCGGAAATCGCGCCCGCCAGGATTTGGTCCGCCGAACTATCGTAGTAAAGGTGTGTTGTGGTATCGAGAGAGATGTCGCCCGGGTAATTTCCGTTACCCAATTTTCCTGATCCGGGAGTGTTGCCGTCCTTAGTCTTTACGCCACCGATCGTCAGATAGGCATTCTGGACGTTGTCGCCCTTCGTCAGGGTGATCGGCCCGGTGAAGGTATTGACGCCGGGGAGACTCAGGTAACTCTCAGAACCCGACTGAGTCGTGAAACGTGCGGTAAGCGACAGCGGGTGACCGTTGGCATCGGGGATTCCGGTGTTGAAGACGACCGACTCACGGTTGCCATTCCCGTTATTGCCCAGCGTGATCGCGAGCGTCTGCGCGCCGCTGGCCGAGGAAGTAACCGGGCCGCTCATCGTAAATTTCGTGTTGTTGTCGTTGAAACGGAGCGTGATCGTGCCGCCGGCGCCCGTGAAGACGATGGCATCGTTGTTGGCGACCACATCGTTCTGACTTGGCCAGGTCTGAAGCGTGGCGTCGTTGTAGATTGTCAACGTGCCGGTGTCATTCCAAGTCGTCGTGCCACCGACTTTGGTTGTGTTGCCGTCATCGATCGTAAACGTGTTGCCGCCGATGATGGTGGTGTCGGCCCTTGAGCTTCCCGCCCAGAGCCCCAACCCCACCGCCGCCAGCACGGCGCACGTTCGACTGATTCTTTTTGCGACAACCGACATCAAAGACAACCGACCGATCATCGTTTTCATGCTGTATCCTTTATGTTGCTCGAACCTTTTCCACAACACACCACCGGAACTTCCAACCCTTTTAACCGCCCGCATTGCTTCCTTTTTTCTGTCGTAAGAACGACAACTTTTCTTAAATTACCGATTCAATTTACGCTCATTCCGAAGCAAGGGCAAGGTATTTTTCATTTTTCATGCGACTATTTCATATTACCCGACATTTCCCATATGACCCTCAACCCGCAACCAACGCGGGCCATCCCGCCTACCGACCGACATCCGATTCCCGCGAACGGTGCCGTCAATCTGGGTTATCCAAACAAATGAGATTCGGTTATGCGATTCATACCTTCTCCTTTATTCAAAACAACGAAGTAGTTTACTCATTTCGGACTTCGAACAGGGAAATCCATCTCGACACCTGTCGGGTTACCCTGATTAACATCAACCGGCGGCCACAGAGCCTCGCCCCGCTTCTGTGTGGCTATCTGGTTGCGATCGTTACCGATCCACCCGATCTCATTTGAATTAAGATCCAGCCATAAAGTTATCCTGCGTAATTCATCCGGAGACAGCTTCACGTCCTTGTGTTGCGGCAACGTTTCAAGAGCTTTCATGAGGCCGGAAACATGCGCCCCGAAATGACCCGGCGTGGTACGCGACCCGCCGACGCCTGCAAATTCCAGTGACGCGTACTCCCCTGGATAACTGAACACCAGCCGGTTCGTGGCAAGGGAGGCATAACTCATGTCCGGAGCCTTGGGACTCTTCTTGTGGCATTCCACGCATTTGCGGTCAAAGACCGGAATCTTTACAAGCTGATAATAATTGAATGGCACGGCACCGCTCGACACCTCCGGTTGAAGTTTCGACGGCGCCCGCCTGAACGCCAAGGGATAGGACGGTTTCTGAACTGCTTTCCATTTATCTTCATGACAGCCCATGCATGACATTTGTTCACCCGGATGCACATAGGTCGCGGATCTCATGGAATGAACAGCCAGCCCCTTCTCGTCAAGAAGCTGAAAGTAAATGGCCTTCCCAACAGGCGCCTCGCAGTAAACACTGCCGTCTTCTTCCACGGGAACGATTCCAAGCGGCATGCGGCCGATCGAATCTGTGGCGAATGAAATCTGGGCGACGGACTCGAGACTAAACCAGTTGTCAAGCATCTGCGGTATAACCTGGACAATACGCATCCATTTGACCTTGATATCTTTCGGAAGAGTCGCAACCGCATCAGCGGTGTAGACATTCATAATACTTATGGTTGCCCTGTTGTGGTCCTGCAATGACGCACGAACACCCTGCCAGGTCTGAACTGGAATGACCGGCGGAACCTGCCGCGAACGCATTGGAAACGGATCCCGCACAAGGTAATTACCGGCGCCAGGATCATAAATCAGTTCACGGTTTCCGAACCTGTCAAGCAGGTACAGCCCTGTCCAGAAATTACAGAAATAGAAATCTTCGCTGAGAGGCCAGGCTGTCCCATAGGCATGAGCGGCGCCATACTCCACTTCGGGGAAGAAATATTCAGGTGTTATGCGCTTTAATTGCGACATCATGCCGTCATCAGGTATCCGCTTGTCGAGAAGCACAAGACTTCCCGAAAAACCTTCATGATGCCCAACCGCCGCCGCCGTGTATTTCGGCGAACCCGGAATCGCCCGGAAGGACATCTCAACGTCGGGACGTAATTGCCGACCATAGACAAAATTCTTCCTGCCATAATCCCCCGGCTGGATGCCCTCGTACATGGCTGAAAGCGGTAGCGGGTAGTTGCCGTGTAAGTTCCGTGGATCCCGCCCGTCGGGGAAACATTCCCAGAAATGATGGGCCGTACCCCAATGCCGGTCAACATAGTCCCATCGTGTGTAAACAATCTTCCCGTCATGATTGATACTGGGGGCCCATTCATCGGTTTCGTGGAAACTGAGACAGACAATATCCGAACCATCAGGCTCCATGGAATACAGCGTGTATGTGAGGGATTGGGGTGTCAGTACGCACCTTCCAGCTCCACCGCGCCTGGTAGATGTAAAAACTATGCGGCCGGACGGAAGTTCGCACGGATCGAAATCATCTTCAGCACCGTCCGTGAGCTGAACCAGCTGCTTCGAACCGATGTTTAACCTGAAAACATGCCAGATATCATCACCCGTACTGGCTGCGAAGAGAATATTGTTTCCATCACAATTCAACTCCAATCCGGAGAATTTATCAGTCAGCTCTTTCCCCTTCCATTTACCTGAAGAAGCTTGGACTCCCTGCAGAAGAGATTCGATATTCACCTGCGTCTTGAAATTCCTGATGACAAACGGTCCGCCGCCTTTGCTATGCCCGGGGCACTCTGCGCGGGCCTGTTCCATGATTCGACGATTACCCGGCTGCTCAAGCATACAGACAATATCATCAAAGTTGATGAGCGGATTTGAGAATGCAACACTGCGGCGCAACGCACATGCTTCCATGAAGATATTCTTTCTCGCATCTGAAGCAGGGTTGGACTTCGCGGCATCTTTCAATATATCCAGGTGTGCCCGGAATCCCGCAGACACGGAAGATGAGCACATGTTCTTCTCTTTAAAATATTGTATCAGTGCATCAGTCCGTCTTAATACAACATCAAGGGGATCCGCATCTTGCTGCTGAATCAGCGCCTGAGCATCCAGGGCCTCGATAGCCAGGCGGGCACGAAAAGCTTTATCCGAGGTCTTAAGCCTGTCTATCTGGCTAACGACTTCCTTCCACTCGTTACTCCATGTCTGCTCAATCGTTATTTCTGCAAACACATTGGCCTGTAACAGGAATACAGAAATGGCACACGGCGTAAATATTAACAGGCATCTTACTGGATTTCGATTGCACATAATAATTCCTCAGAAACAAAAGAAAAACACGTATTCCGACATTTCCCATATGACCCTCGGCCCGCGACCGTCGCGGGCCATATCGCCTACCGACCGGCATCCTATTCCCGCGAACGGTGCCGTCAAGCCCTTCTTGCCGCTCCAAGACCGAAATCCTGGCTCTGTTTCTGCCTCAATGCCGGGCAGCGCCGATTTCCGGCCAAACGCAGACAGAGTTCCGCTCCACACTTCTGCTGCTCGCGATTCCCCCCTGCGGGCGTCAACCCGGCAGCGGTGTGAGCAACCTCAACCGCTGAATCCCTGCCAAGATAGCTTGGAACAGTCCCCGCGGGATCGCCACCTCCGCCATCTGGAAGATCACCTGTCGAGCATGGCGCACGACCTTCGCCCCGATCTTGATCAATTTCTCCCGCAACGTCGTCAGCGTCCAGTGCGCGGTCCGCTGTGCCGCTGAGGGCTTCCGCCCAGTACGACCGAGGCTATGGCTCGCACCAGAAGCGGTTGCGGCCGGAGCTGCTGAACGCCAGACGGTAGTAGTCGCTGCTGGACATCCATTCGCCGTGCGCGTCAAAGCAGGCCACCATGCCGCCGCCGCGGTGCCGGAATTCCATGCCCTCATTGGGAAATTGCGAGCAGTCGTTGCCGGCAGTAAACTGATCAGCCGCGCCCTCCCAGAACAGCACATCGCCCCCCTTGAACATGGAGAGCGGATAGGAGCGGAAGGAGAGGCCACCGTTGTAGCCGATCACCGCCCCGTTCATGACGTAGTCCGAGAGCTTGAGGGCGGCGCAGGCGTCGGGCGGGAGCTTCTCCCGCGGATCAGTGGGACACCGGTAGACGGTGAAATCCTTGATAAACGGCCAGACGGCGCCATACGTGAGGTCGTTCAGGTCGCCGCTGAAGGCCTTGTTCCGGTCATACGCCCAGCCGGGGGCCCAGGTGTATTCGCCTGGCCCGTTCCAATTGGGATACGGCAGTTGCCCGTCGTGATCGCCCGCAAACAGGATGCAGCCCAGCGCCAATTGCCGGACGTTGCTCATGCATTTCACGTAGAAGGCCCGGTCGCGCCAGCTCGCGAAGGAGGGCACCATGATCATCAGCAGGACCAGGATGATCGCGATGACCACGAGCATCTCCAGCAGGGTGAAACCGCGTGCTCCGATCGCTGGCACGTTTTTTCTCATTGCGCCTTCGTTGAATGGCCGCGATAGGCCAGCAGGCCCGCATCGGAGGTAATGCGAGCGCCATGAAACTCCAATCGCAAACGTCCATCAAAACTAACACGCAGAGCCTGTTTTTTGCCTTCACCCATTAAATTCTCCCTTTTGGGTTACTTCAACAGTGTCGAAAGCCTTTGTTTATCGGGCTCAATTATATCTCACTGACAGTGGCGTGTGAAGTACATCCGGGAAATGTGGGCTTAGACCTCGCGGGTAGGTAAAGAGCTATTTCAGCGGGAAATCGGCCGGCATCCAGGCCGGCAGGTCTTTGATGGAATCGCGAGCGGCCTGTGACGATGGCACGCCCCACGCCGCGAAGAACGGGCCGAGGTTGCGGTTGACTTGGCGCGAGAAGCGGACCAGCCACTGGTCGCGCTTCTCGTCGTCGCTCTTGGGTCGGTCACGGCCCGGCAAGGCCCGGTAGGTCGCGAACACTTTCTTGAACGGCTCCCAGCCGAACGCTTCCTCCAACTGGATGTACATTGTCAGCGCGAGGAACGGGTCGTCCTGCCACTGTTTGAATTGCGCCCCTTTCTGGAAATAGTCGCTCATCATGCGGCGACGGTTCTCGACCGTGATGGCTTCGTGGGCTTTCTCCTTGGGGATGCCACAGATGGTTTCAGCGAGATACATCGAGAACAGGTTGCAGGTGACTTCGCCGGTGCCGTCGAACGTCCAGTCGTCGCTCTGGTGGTTGTGACCCATTTCGTGGAACAGGCCCCAGTCGCCCTTCAACAGCGCGGCTCGGTTGGCGAGGATGTCGTTGTGGTCGGCGAGTGTCATGATCGGGTAACCGGAGTGCATGTAGCCGGCGCTGATCTGCACGTCGGGCACGTAGCGTTCGGGCCGCTGGCGGTCGTGGGGCAGTGCGGCAAGATCGGCGTAGGTGTCCATTATCTTGTCCCAGAGATTCATCAAGGCGACCGGATCGTCGAGTTTGCGAATTGCGCTCGACGGCACCGTGAGAATAACTTTGCTGGAGCCAATCTCCGCCCAAGGCGCCGGATAATTGCGGATGGATTCACGCCAGCCCTTCAGGCTGGTCATTCCGTGGACGTAAAGCGGCGCCCGCACGGCGCCACGGAAAGTCACGGGGACGGTGCCGAGCCGGCAGCGCTCAGGCACGTCAATGTAGATCGCCCCGCCGAACGCGTTGCCGGCTTTGGTCAGCGGCTTGTCAATTTCGTAACTGCGAGTGATTTCGGGGAACCGCTCCCATTCGTCGAGTCCCCAGAGCGTGTCGGTGTGAGCGCCGATGCGGACGCTCAGTTGTTTCCCAGCGGCGGATTCCGGAACCTCGACGGTGATCAACTCGCCCGGTGCCGCGTAGAGGCCGGTGCTGTGCCAGGCCGGCACCTTCGTGTTGACCGGCACTGACCAAGCGCCGCGTTTGGCGTCGGCCGGCACGGCGCCGGGGAAAGACTTCGCGGCGGGATTGGGAGCCAGTTTCTCCGGCGGAGCGCGATTGCAGGTTTGGTTCGCCAGCGTGACGGCGAGACATTTCAACAGGTCCGCCCGGCGCACGGGCGCATCAGGCCGCGGGATGGCATTGGTCTCCAATCGGCTCATCATGTTGGATAGGACTGGTCGGATGAGCTGATCGTTGACGGGCAGCGATTGGACAAGCAGTGTCAAGGTGGCGCTGGCTTGCGCGCTTTCGTCGGCGGACAGTTTTGTCTGACCGTCGGCTTGACGCAGGGCGGCTTCCCATGCTTTCAGGCCGTGCGTGAGCAGCGGTGGCGACGCGGTCGCGGCGAAACCGGCCGGCGCGTTGCGTTCGCTGGAGCCATCCGTCCAAACCAGCCCCATCGGCGCCAGAAGCTGATTGCCGGGGAAATCGTTGGCGAGATCGCGGGAAGGATTAAGCTGTGCCCAGCCCCAGCCGGTGGCCGCGGTGAGTAGGCCGCCGCCGTTCTCGACGAACTTGGTGAGCGTCGGCACATCTTTGGCGTCGATGGCGTGGGCGTTTACCGCCAACACGTCCACGTCCGCCAAATCGGCGAAGGAAACACTGCGCGCCGCGCAGCCGTGGGATTTTAGGTGCGTCACGAGATCGTCATTGTGGTAGACGCCGACGCGAACCGTGGCGACGGCATCGTACCGGCGGTTGGCGGCCCAGCGGATCGCGTTGATGACGAGCCGGCCCGTGTCGGCTTCGCGCAACCTCGCGACGTTGAGGTAACCGTCATGTCCGAAAGCGACGACGCGCCCGTTGCCGAACTCCGCCGCGGCCACGACCGGTGCGCGGTTGTGGCCCTTGCCTTCGAGCACAACCACGAACGCATTGGTGCCGAAAACCGCCAGTGTGCCCGGTTCGCCCGGCGCCGTGATTTCCTTCACGCCCCGCAACAGATAACCGAGGTCGCCAATGCCGGCCCCCGCCGTGCCTGCGAGCACGGAGGTCGCGACGAAAAGCAGTCGGATACATCGGCCCACTGCCGCCGTCGGGTAGCGTAGGTTTCCAAACCAATGGCGTGTGTGACGGCGTGCCGATCTGGAAGTCGGCGACACAGCAGACGGGGAAGCCCGCGCTTCGGGGGGCGGATAAAGACGCACGCTCAATAGTCTCGCCCCAAAATTGACACGGGCTTGTCGCGTTGCAGAACCATGTGGTCGCCGAAAAAGCATGGCAAGCGCAGGTCTGCGGCGAGCGAGGAGGAAGCGGCGGCGTGCAGCGCGGCCAGCGGCGCCATGAGCAGGGCGGCGAGGAGGAGGTTTGTGAGTTTATTCATGTGTGTCCGCTATTCTCGTATTCTACTTGATGATTTCCGGGGACGTGGATTGAAACCGGTAGGTTCCGGAACCCACAGCATAAACTGCCGCGCCGTTTTCCATGCGGACAAACTTCACCCCTTCGGCTTTCGCCGCAGGCTTGCCGGACTCGGTCACTTTGTTCGCGTCCTCTGCGGGGACATACATGGTCGCCGTCGTGTTGGCGGGGATCGTGACCTCCATCGTGCAAATAAGAAATTGCTTTAGCGCGCCCGCCGGGGGAGCGCTGTTTTTCGAGCCGTCTGGGTGCCGTAAGCATTCATGAGGCGATTGTTACCTTGCGGATGGGCCTGTCAAGCCCGTTATGCGGCATTTTCCTGTTCGCAATCGCGCTCGGGATCGCTTGCCCGGTCGGCAGACAGCGCTGTCACGGAAGGGCATATGCCAGCCCCAGCCCGCCAGAATCGCCGGCAAGCCGGTTTCTTGGTCCATGGCGGTGTCAGCCTGCCTGGGGCCGGGCGAGTTTCCTCATTTTGCCTTCAATTCTGATGATTGTCATAGCTGCCGCAAGCTGAGACGGATTTGAGCAGGAAATGGGGTAACACTCCGAAGTGAAGGGAGTGTTACACATGAAGGATAGGTCTATGAGTGAGGGGCAAGTGACCCCTCGCTGTCCCTGGGCATCGCCCGCCCTGATCTGGCGCCGGGGACCGCGGAAGTCATGCTGGACGGGCTTCCAATCCGGGACGCGATCCGCCCGTCCGGGGTCGCGGGCCTGGACATCCTGACCGGGTCAATGCGGCTGGCTTCTGCTGACCTGGCCTTGTTTGACGTGAAGGGTCGGGAAGCGGTCCTGAAGGCTGCTTTCGCGCCGATCCAGGCGGAATATGACTTTATCATCCTGGACTGTCCGCCGTCGCTGGGCCTGCTGACGGTCAACGCGCTTATAACCGCGGACTACTTCCTGGTCCCGGTCACGCCGGATTTCCTGGCCTTGGAAGGGCTGGTCAATCTGATGGAAGCGGTCGAGAGGATCAAGACCGGCATCGGGAAGACCGCCGATCTGCTGGGCTTCCTGCTGACGCTGGCGGACTATCGCCTGAACGTCACGACAGAAAT
Source organism: uncultured Lentisphaerota bacterium (assembly GCA_903871765.1). Lineage (GTDB taxonomy): Bacteria > Verrucomicrobiota > Kiritimatiellia > CAIQIC01 > CAIQIC01 > CAIQIC01. The sequence continues at coordinate 1,156 of CAIQIC010000247.1, read as the reverse complement.
CAGCGACATGATCCGCCGGCACTACGGCCGCGCTGTCTTCGATACGGTAATCCCTGGCAACGTCCGCCTGAAGGAAGCGCCGTCCTTCGGGCAAACCATCTTCGACTATGACGCCGAATCCGCCGGCGCCGAAGCATACGAAGAACTGGTCGGGGAAGTGCTTGACCGGCTAGCGCCGCCGGATAATGGGACTCCGAAAAATGGTGTGAGCTTTATGGCCTTTGCCCTGAAGGGTTTTGCGGAACTTCACCCGGACCTTGTAAATGACAAAGGGAATCCGAAAGGCGACGCCGGTCGGATCGCCTTTTCTAAGTATCTGAAAGAGCGGGCGGAAGCGGCGAACAGATTGACGCTTCGGGGACAAAGGGGATTGAAACTTCGGGGCGGAAAGACATAATGCCATCAAGATGGCAAAATGGAATGAGGCAAATATGGCAACGGGTAACGCCTGTCGCCCCACGCCGTGTCACACCGTGCAGGATGCCCAACAAGGGGCGATCTGTTGCCAGCCTTGCACTTGGTTTGGGGAACCTGCCCGACACCGTCAAAAAATCCTAGCTGACGCCGCCCGCCGCCAACGCCTGCCAGACCGCCCACGATGCCCGACGTTGGGCGATCCGGCGCTGACACGGTGGTGGGCCGTCCTCAAAACCCCCGCTGACGCCGCCCGCTGGCCCGTCCTGCCGTGATCATGCCGCCGGACGGGTCAACGCCGCCGCCGGCCTGAACATGATCCACGCCGGGCTTGAGCGGGGTGCCGTGCAAATCTGTTGCAAAAAAAGTGGCTATATTTGCAACAAATGGGCCAGATCCGGCCAGCACAAGTTTTCGGGCGAAAGGTGAGAATTAGCCAGATTCCATTGGTTTATATTGCGTTTTCGGGGTGGAGCGGGTGATGGGAGTCGAACCCACGTGACCAGCTTGGAAGGCTGAGGCTCTACCGTTGAGCTACACCCGCGTAAAGCACGGCATCAGTATCGCGCCGCCACGGCGCTGGTCAAGCTTCTTTGCCGCCGGCTTGATATTCCCTGAGCCGCTCCTCCAGCACGCGACAACTGTCGGCCAGACCGCCGGAGCTGTTGCGTGCCAGCCAAAGGCGGCGGTACTCGGCGAGGATGTCCTGCATATTCCCCGCCAACTCGCGCGCGGGCCGGCC
>CAIQIC010000246.1 GCA_903871765.1 uncultured Lentisphaerota bacterium | reverse complement strand
GGGGGCTTCGCCCGACCCGATCCGCGCCACGTTTACACCCATCGCGTAAACGCGCTGGGGAAGAGAAATGCAGTCTGTGTCGTGGGCACCGGAGTCGCCCGATGCACGGCGCATATTTGCCCCTCACTCCCACATCACACGCGACAACATTGCGGATGGGTCGCGCCTGCGCCCTTGTCACGTGCGGATGGCTTCTGGCATGATCGGGCGCGATGGCGAAACCGTTAACGAAAGGTAGGCAAGATGATGACCAAGCCCTGTACCCCTGACCGCGTGTGCCGCGTCCTCGCCCTGGCGGCGCTGTTGTGCCTGCCGTGGCGCGCCGCCGCGGCGTTCGAGGCGTTGGCGGATCTCGACCGGCTGAACGTGGTCTGGGACAGCCCGAGCAAAAATTCGTCCGGCTCCATGCCCCTCGGCAATGGCGATATCGGCCTGAACGTGTGGGTGGAGGAAAACGGCGACCTGCTGCTGCTGATCAGCAAGACCGATGCCTGGGACGAGAACAGCCGGCTGCTGAAGGTGGGCCGGGTGCGGATCGCGCTGACGCCGTCGCCGTTCGTCAAAGGGCAGCCGTTCCGCCAGGAATTGAAGCTCCGCGAGGGCATGATCGAGATTCAATCTACCATCAGCAATCAAACATCTAAAATTCTCGTCTGGGTCGACGCCAACCGGCCGGTCATCCATGTCGAATCGGAGGGGCCGCAGCCGCATGGCGTGACGGCGAAGATCGAGGTCTGGCGGACGGAGAAGCGGCCGTTCCAGGAGGCCGAATGGGGCAGTTGCTGGCACATGCACGATGGCGCCAACCAGCCGGGCGTACAGTGTTTCGTAACACCCGACACGGTGGTGGAAAGCAGCCCCCGCGTGGTCTGGTTCCATCGCAACGAATACTCGGTCTGGCCCATCGGCATGAAACTCCAGGGGCTGGAATCGGTCATGGGCCGGTTGCAGGATCCATTGCTGCACCGGACCTTCGGCGCGGCGCTGGGCGGCGCGGGCTTCGCGAAGCCGGACCCGCGCACGCTCCAGTCGCAGAAGCCGGCCCGGACGCACAGCCTGGCGATCTATGTCCAGACGGCTCAGACGCCGACCCCGGAGGCGTGGGTGGAGCAACTGGCGCAGAGCATCAAGGCGGCGGATGCGGTGAGCCTGGCGAAGGCGCGTGAGCAGCATCAGCGGTGGTGGCAGGAATTCTGGAATCGCAGTTGGGTCCGGATCAGCGGCAACGCCGAGGCGGAGCAGGTCACGCGCAGTTACGCGCTGCAACGGTGGGTCAGCGCCTGCGGCGGGCGCGGCGCGTCCGCCATCAAGTTCAACGGCTCCATTTTCACGGTCGAGAACCGGGACGGGGATGACGTCAGATCCGACCCGGACTGGCGGGCCTGGGGCGGGGACTACTGGTGGCAGAACACGCGCCTGCCCTACTGGCCCATGCTGGCCGCGGGCGATTACGATTCGATGCGCTCCCTGTTCAAGATGTATGGCGATACCCTAGAGTTGGCCAGGGCGCGCAATCGCCTCTGGTTCAACTGCGACGGTGCCTACGTGGTGGAGACCATGAGTTTCTGGGGGCTGATGAGCAACGGCGACTACGGTTGGGACCGCCAAGGCCGTAAAGTGACCGACGTGTCGAACAGCTATATCCGCTGGATCTGGTCGAGCGGGCTGGACCTGGTCATGATGATGTTCGACTACTACGAGCACACGCAGGACCGGAAATTCCTCCAGGTCGAGTTGCTGCCGTGGACGGACGCCATGGTGCTCTACTTCGACACCCGCTTCAAACGCGACGCGGCGGGAAAACTCGTGATTGACCCGGACCAGTCTATCGAGACCTACCAGGACGGCGTCATCAACGCCACGCCCGACGTGGCCGGCCTGCGCGCGGTGGTCCAGCGGCTGCTGGCCCTGCCGGCGAACGTGACGGACGCCGCGGCGCGCCGGCGCTGGCAACGCTTCCAGGGCGAGCTGCCGGAGCTCCCCATGATCACGCGGGACGGGAAGAAACTGGTCCTGCCGGCCGAGAAATTCGGGGGACGAGCCAACTGCGAGAATCCCGAGCTGTACACGGTCTTCCCGTTCCGGATCTACGGGGTCGGCAAGCCGGACCTGGACATCGGCCGCGCCACATTTGCCGCGCGCAGCGAGCAGGCGTTTCACGGCTGGCAGCAGAACGCCGTCCAGGCCGCCCTGCTCGGGCTGACGGCCGAGGCGCGCCGGATGCTGGTGTCCAACGCCGGCAACAAGCACGGCGGCAGCCGCTTCCCGGCCTTCTGGGGGCCGAACTACGACTGGGTCCCCGACCAATGCCACGGCGGCAACATCCTCAGCACGACCCAGGCCATGCTGATGCAGACCGAGGGCGACCGGATCATTCTGTTGCCGGCTTGGCCGCCGGATTGGAACGTCGCCTTCAAGCTGCACGCGCCGCGCAACACGACGGTCGAAGGCGTCTTCACCGACGGCAAGCTGGAGTTGTTGAAGGTCACGCCGGCGTCGCGGCAGAAGGATGTGCAGGTCCAAACACCCTGAGCCCGGATCGGGGCGGAAAATCAGAAAATCGAACAATGAAAGATCTGAATGGCTTTGCGAACGGGCGCTGCGGGGAGGGCTGCCATCGTTGGCGATGGAGGCGGATGCGCATGCGGGTTGCATGGCCGGGATGGTTTTTGCTGATCATGTTATTTTGCAGCATGGCCTTCGTGAAACCTACTGCAACATGTACAACCACAATCCCGCCTTTCACACCAAGGGCTTTCATTTCTACCTGAACCCCGACTCCGGGCAGGCAAACATCAACTGCGATCCGGCGAAATCAGATTTCCACAACTTGACCATTCGCTGGTCTGCCGGTGGCAAGAACCAGTACCGGACCGTTGAGTTTCTTGACCAGCATCATGTGTATATCTCAGCGAACTGGCCCACCGAGGACCTGTCCGTGGGTCAGATCCGCTAGTTTGTTACAGACGCGTTGCTGGAACTGCTGGCGGAAATGGAACGGCCGAAGCCAAGCCATGGCGGCGGGGATACCGGCGCCAGTCGCGCCAAACCCTGACTTTGAGCGCTTGCCCGAGAAGCCATGCAGCTACCGCCAGGCCGAGATTGACAGGGCGGGCGCGCTGCAGGATAATGTACCGAAACACGTACATGTTGGAGAAAAGATGACAACACTGACCGCCACCGCCGCGCGCCGCGAGTTCTTTGACGTGGTCAAGGGGGCCGCGGACAAACACCAGATCTATCGCATCCATCACCGGCGCGGCGCGGTGGTGCTGATGGCGGAAGCGGATTACGACAGCCTGCTGGAGACGATGGAGTTGCTTTCGACGCCCGGCTTTCGCAAAAGCCTGCAACGTTCCGTCAACCAGATGCACAAGGGCGACACCGTGTCGTTTGAAGAGGTCTTCGGGAACAAGACGTGACGCCGTATAGGATTCGTTTGACCAGGGAGGCGGCCAAAGACGTGGCCCGGTTAACGCCGCGGCTGAAGGACAAACTCCGGATCATTCTGTTGCAGCAGGTGGCGCCCAATCCGCGTTGTGGCAAGCGGTTGGTCGGAGACCTCGCCGGTTTCTTTTCGCTGCGGCTATCCTACCAGGACCGCCTGGTATACTCGATCGACGAGGACCACCGGACGGTCTTCGTCCACCGGGCGCGGACACACTACGGAGATTGAACCTGCATACCAAGATAACGTCCTTCGAGGCCTCTGAGCGCGACATCCGGTCCGTGCGCGACGCGGTCTTCGGCGCGGAGCAGCAGGTGCCGCGCGAGCTGGACTGGGACGGGCTGGATCCGGACTGCGTTCACGTGGTGGCCACCGACGATGGCGGCCGGCCGATCGGCACGGGCCGGCTGCAGCCCGATGGCCGCATTGGCCGGCTCGCGATCCTGAAGCCCTGGCGTGGGCAGGGGCTCGGTACCCGGCTGCTGGAGGCCCTCGTGGAATCAGCCCGCCAGCGTGGTCTTGAAAAAGTCTATCTGCATGCACAACTGCAGGCGGTTTCTTTCTATGAGCAGCGCGGCTTTGAAAAAGATGGCGCAGCGTTCATGGAAGCTGGTATCCGGCACATCAACATGACCAGAAACCTCCAACCGCCACCGGCCCGCGACGGCGCGCCGCGCGCCGCGCGCGTCGTTCGGCTGAAAAGATGACATGTTATCGCACCCGGGGACATCGCCCCGGGATCTATGGCCGTGCTTCCTCCAGAGACGGAAACCAATCGTAATCTGTGTTCAATTCCAGGAAAAACCATTGTTACGACAGAACGGTCTCAGCACGGGAATCTGGGCTTGCGTTGTGTCCCGCAAATCCCCTAACGTACTGACCAACAAGCAGTATGCGGGGAACCAGGCGACGCATGCAACGGAACATCGTCATTCTCCCGGTCGCTGCGCTGCTGCTGGCGTTGGGCCGCGCGACGGCGCAAGTCGCGCCGGCTCCGACCAACAGCGGCGCGAGCCTGGTCGAAGTGAAGAAGCAGTTTGAGGCGTCCTTCCGCGATCTGCAGCGTCAGGGGCAGGAGTCCGCCAAACTGCACCGGCAGCGCTACCTCGACAGCCTCGCGGCTCTGGAGGAAGCTTTCCAGGCCACCGGCCATAATATGACGGCCGTGCTGGCCGTGCACGGCGAGCAGGAGCGGTTCGAGCGGTCCGGCGACATCCCCGACACCGCGTTGGTTGCCGATCCGCCGGCGTTGCGGAAGTTGCAGGACGCGTGGCGCGCGCAAACCGCCGCCTGGCCGAAGGAGCAAGCGCAGCGGATCGTCAGCCTCAGCGATCAATATCTGCAGAACCTGAACAATCTATATAAAACCATGGCGGATAACCCGGCGGCGCGCGGCGCCGACGACGTGCAGGCGGAAAAAGAACGGCTGCTGGGCAACAACGTCGTGCGCGAGGCCTTAGCGCTGCTGCAGGTGGCGCGGCCCCCGGCGCCCCCGACGCCCGAGCCCACCAAGCCGCCGGAGCACCCCGTCCCCGACGCCAAACCGGTACTGCCTTTTGTGGAGTCGGGCACATTCAAGATCTATGCGCCGGGGAATGAGCCGCCGCTGAAGAACCTGCTGACCTTGCATCTGGATTTCCCCTCGGCGGACCGGCGGACGGGCCAGCTGTTCTACGAGGTGCACTCGGCTGTCGCCACCACCAAGGCGGAATTATATGATAATGAAAAGAAGATTTCCTATACCGCCTATACCACCGTGCCCCGGCTGACGCTGACCACCAAGAATCGTGAGGTGGGGGAGGGCTGCCGGCTGGTGGTCGAATATTACAGCCACCCGCTCGCGCGGATGAGCAACCTGCGCTGCGAAAGGGTCGAGCATCTTCCCCTGCCGGCCATGGTCCGCGGTCAAATTATCATCATGGATGGCAAGGGCATCAGCCTGACCAGGCTCAAGGAGAAGTCCAACACCACGCGCGAGTTCTACGGCCTGATAGTCAGCCTGTTCGACCCCCAGGGCACCCTGCTGTTCCAGCAGTGCACCTCGACGGCCCTGGCGCCCTTCTGCAGCGCCGAGTGGCGGCCCCTGCAGGGCCAGAAAGGCGCGATCGAACAGGCCGTCGAAAAGTTCGCTCCGGGCTGGACGATCGAGCATTGCGGTACGGACATGAATCCCGGCCTGTATCCCGAGCATGGCGGAAAGCAGAACGTGCTGGTCACGCACCCGCTGGACAAGGACACCGCCTGCGTGCTGAAGCGGAAGATCAGAGTCGCCGACAAAAAACCGACCACGCTAAGGCTGACGGTGGGCCATCATCCGGACGGCGACTGGGACCTCGTGGTGAAAGTGGATAAGCGGGAGGTCCTCCACAAGACGGTGGGCAAGAACACGACGGTCAAAGGCTGGCAGGACGTCAACGTGGATCTCTCCGGGTACTCCGGTGAATACATCACCCTCGAGCTCCTCAACCAGCCGACCGGCTGGCAATGGGAGGGCGCGTACTGGGCGAAGATTTCCATCGATAACTGGTAGTCTCCGCTAGAAGGTGTAGCTCAGCGAGACGCCGTAATCCAGATCGCGGACATCGAATTGGCTCAGTTCGCTCCAGTGCGCGAACGGATAGTAGGCGGCCGCGCCGAGCGAGAATTTATTGATCGGAATGTTGACGCCCAGAATGAACTGCCAATACGGGCTGGTCCAGCCATTCTGTTCGTCGCCCTTGCGCTCGATGTAGCTGTCGAGCAGGCCGACACCCGCGCGCCAGATCTTGTCCTTGAACAGCAGGTTCAACTGCGGCGTGAACACGGCGTGCACGTTGTTCGTGCCCGTGATGTCCGGCGCATAGTCCGCGGCCAGTTGCCACAGCGCGTTTTGCTCGTGCAGTTCGTAGCCGAGCGCGTACGACAGGTCGCCGTTGCCGTAGGGCAGGTCGGTAAACACGGAATGTTCCGCGTGCCGCCGCACACCGGCGGTGACGGCGCTCTGGCCGAGGACCAGCGTCGGTTGGGCCGCCGCGAGAAGGCCGCCGAGCGTAAGCAGGCGCATGATTTTTTTCATGCTGTAATCCTAGCAGGCGGCGCGGAACATAACAAGCCGCAATTGTCGTTTGACGGGTGGATTTGCAATCTAGGGCATTACAAGCTATTATGCCGGTGTTGTAACCGCCGGACTCCGTGCGGCGACTAGTTGTATAGGAAGCCGGGGGAAGCGAAGAAGGGTTTTTGTAAGACGGAATCGCGAGGTTTGATCAGGGTGCAAGGCAGACGGTGTGGATGAAAGATATTTTGACTAAGGAGAACCAGTCATGAACCAACAGCGTTGGAGTCCAGCAATTTCGTTATTGGCCTTGGTTGTTGCGTCAGCGCTGGGTGTTCCGTGGTGTGCGGCGCAGACGGCGCCGCCGCCGACGCCTGCCCAGGAGGTGCCGGAGGTGTTGACCCGCGGCCCGGTGCACGAAGCCTTTGCCGAACCGGTCAACCTGCAGAAGCAAGCCGGCCTGCAGGTTAAAACCCAGCCGCCGCCCAATGTCCCGGAAAGCCCGCCCGCGGCCAAGCCGCAGGGGCAGAATGTCATCTGGGTCCCCGGCTACTGGTCCTGGGACACGGATCGCAACGCGTTCATCTGGGTGAGCGGTTGCTGGCGGATGGCGCCGCCCAGCATGGCGTGGAT
>CAIQIC010000245.1 GCA_903871765.1 uncultured Lentisphaerota bacterium | reverse complement strand
CGTGCGCGGCGGAGAGCGCGCGGATGTGCGGCGCGTAGATGATCAGCCGGCCGCCGTCGGCGACGACGGGTTCGAGCTTGTACATGCACTTGGCGCCCACCCACAGCTCGTCGTACATCGGCGGTGCGCAGGAAAGCACGGTGTGGAAGGGATGATCCTTGTACTCGATGTGCACCTGCCGCGAGAGGTCGGCGGCGGCGCGCCAGGCCTCCTCCGGCGTGCCGGCGTAAAGGCCCGCGAGGCCGTCGTGGCCGCGGACGACCATGCACAGTGCCCGCCGCGGAATCGGCAGCATGGCCGCGGCGCGGTCCACCACCTGGCGCACCGGCGTCAGCGCGCGGCCGATGATCCGCGGGTTCGTGATCACCGCGCCCAGCCAGTGGAAGAAGTTCAGGATGTCCGGCCCGGAGATACCCGGGAAGAGGTACTTGTTGCCGCCGGAGAAGCCGACCACCTCGTGCGGGAACACCGGGCCGAGGATCACCACCAGATCGTAGTCCTTGATCAGCCGGTTGCAGGTGACCGCGATGTCCAGCTCGAACAGGCCGCCGGTCAGCTCGTGGATGTCTTTCTTCGTGAACCGGCCGACTTCGACCAGTTGCGCCGGATCGTTCCAGGCATGATTGAAGAACCGCGTCTTGGCGAACTGGGTCTGGTGTTCCGTGGCGGTGATGCCGACGCGGTGGTAAATCGCCTCCGGCGGCATGGGCGGGTGCGTACCCAGCGCGACCAGCACGTCGAGGCACTTCACGCGCGGCGCCGCCGCCGCATACACCTGGCGATACAGCCGGTCCAGCGGGCAGGACCGGGTGTGGTCGGGGATCAGCAGGAGGACGCGCTGGCCGTCCAGCGGCCATTCCGCCAGCGCCTGCTGCATGATCGCCGCGGATTCCGCCTCCGTCAATAGCCGGTCCGTAAAGCCCTGTCCGTGCATGTTCATCACGCGTCAGCTTACCGCCTGCGCCGCGCCGCGCAAGAAAAACATACGGCCGGCCGTAATGGATCAGAACGTGTGAAATAATGCACGGACGACACGGAGGTCATCCCTCCACCGGAGGTTACACGGCGTTTTCCTTAGCCTTTTGGAGGGTCGGCCTCCGTGCCGACCGTCATATCCATAACCCCAATCGATTTTTTCACAGCTTCTCAGTGATGTAGGAGCGCAGTCTTGCTGCGCCCTTCCTACCCCTGTGCGACTGAGGCCTTACGGGAAAGAACGCAAAGCCCTGACGCGGCATCCGGCAAAGACTTAATCACAGAGGTCACGGAGGTGAAGGAGGTCACAGAGGTAAGCGGAGACACTTCCTCCTCCTCTGCGACCTCCGCTTTTCTCGGTGTCCTCCGTGGTTAATCTTTTTCTGCCTGCCGCCTTCATCCACTTACTCCGTGCCCTCCGTTCAGAACAGGAACGTAGCGGGCGGGCGAAAGGCGCGAAAAGAAAGACCACGACTCGGCAACAATTCCGACCACTGACCCTCCTTCGCCAAGAGGCTACGGCGGGCAAGCCACCGACCACTGACTACTGTCCTCTGTGGAGCCGGTCAGCCGGCCTTGACTTGCCCAGGGGCCGCTCCTAAGCTGGGCCGCGTTGTGCGGGCGGACGCCGTTCGCACCACGCGGGGAAGGCACGTGCAGCATGGAACACGGACCGAAGGGAAATGAGCTCAGGCAGCAGCGGCTGGCCAATCTGCAGAAATTGCAGGAGTTGGGCTACGCGCCGTTCGGGCAGGCGTTTGCGCGCACCGGCACGGTGGCCGCGACGCTGGCCGGCTTTGCCGAGCATCAGCCGGCCACCATCGCCGGCCGCGTGGTGTCCAAGCGCCAGATGGGCAAAAGCATCTTCGCCCACCTCCAGGACGGACCCGACCGCCTGCAGGTCTACGTCAAGAAGGACGTCGTCGGCGAGCAGGCCTTTGCCGCCTTCGAGTGGATTGACCTCGGCGATCATCTCGGCGCCCAGGGCGCGCTGTTTGTCACCAAGACGGGCGAGCGGACGTTGAAGGTGGACAAGTGGACGCTGCTCTCCAAGGCGCTGCTGCCGCTGCCGGAGAAGTGGCACGGCCTGCAGGACGTCGAGCTGCGTTACCGCCAGCGCTATCTCGACCTGATCGCCAACCCCGAGGTACGCCGGCGGTTCGACCAACGCACGCGAATTGTCGCCGAGCTGCGCGCCGGCCTGGCCGGCCGCGGCTTTGCCGAGGTCGAGACGCCGATGATCCAGGCCCTGGCCGGCGGTGCGGCGGCCAACCCGTTCAAGACCCGCTACGAGGCGCTCGGCGCGGACATGTACCTGCGCATCGCGCCGGAGCTGTACCTCAAGCGCCTGCTCGTCGGCGGCTACGACAAGGTCTTCGAGCTCAACCGCAACTTCCGCAACGAGGGCCTCGACCGCTCGCACAACCCCGAATTCACCATGGTCGAAATCTACGAGGCCTACGGCGACTGCCGCAGCATGCAGCGGCTCGTCGAGGAGCTGGTCACCGCCGTCGCGCAGACCGTCATCGGCAAGTTGGTGGTCGGGGAAGGCGAACTGGCGGTCGACCTGACCCCGCCCTGGCGCGTGGCCACCTACCGCGACTTGGTGCTGGCCCAGGCGGGGGCGGACTGGTACGACCTGCCGCTGGAGGCGGCGCGCCAGCGCGCCCGCGACTTCAAGCTGGACATCCCGGCCGACTGGGACCGCGGCGCCATCACGCACGAGCTCTACGAGAAGCTGATCGAGCGGACGCTGCTCAACCCGACCTTCGTCACCCGCCTGCCGGTGGAGTTGGTGCCGCTGGCCAAGGCCTGCGCCGACGATCCCACCGTGGTGGACGTGTTCGAGCTGGTGATCCGCGGCCGTGAGATCGCGCCGGGCTACAGCGAGCTGAACAATCCGCTGGAGCAGCGCCGGCGGTTCGAGGAGCAGGCCAGGGGCGACGCCGCCAAGATTGACCAGGACTTCCTCGAAGCGCTCGAGCACGGCATGCCGCCGGCGGGCGGCATGGGCATCGGCATTGATCGCCTGATCATGGTCCTCACCGGCGCCGAATCCATCCGCGACGTCGTCCTCTTCCCGCAGCTCAAGCCGCGGGGGTGAGCGGGGCGTCGGAATGCGGCTAGCGTATCGTGATCGAGCTGTGCAATTGAGAAGACGGCTTGACAGGGATGCGGTCGTTAAGGGGTTTGACGTGACCAGCTAAATGGCAATAATCGTCTTACGAATGATTACGGCATCTAGGCGACTACGTCAAACGCGATTTTCTTATTTGCAAGAAAAGGTTGAAAGATGAATAATTTTTCGTTTACATGCCCTCATTGCGATCAGTCCCTTGAGGCATCTGATGCAAATTTAGGACAGACTGTTGAATGTGCGTCATGCCACGGGTTAATTACTCTGCCAAAACCCATCGCAAAGAGACAGGTCTTCCCGCCAGGTTCAATGCCTATGCCACCGAAAGTCAAAGAAAAGGCGATTGGTGAAAAGAAATGTGCGTACTGCAATGGATTATTCCAAGGATGGGTTATCTTTGGCGACAATAAAAAGGTATCATTAGACGGAAAGTATTTCCATCGTCGATGCGCGCTAATTTACGAAACGCAAAGCCGGAAAGCTAAAGCTATAGAGATATTAACAAGGGATTCTAATCTGAATGTCTATGCACTGTCCGGCTGTTGCTTAATGCCGTACAAATCGGGATACGAGCCGTCGAGTAAGAAAGAGGGGTTCTATGTCGGTATTATTGCTTTCACAAACCAAGGAATTCTCTTCAGCGCGAAAGAGCACTCTGATGAATTCAACTTAAAATTTGGAGCAGCTTCGGCAGCTCATGGCGGTTTGATTGGCGGGCTTATCGGTACAACTATTGATTTAGTAGCGCAATCAACTTACAGGTGGGAAGCTCAGACTTCATCTGACAGTTCTCCGGAGGTGAAAAACATTTGGGAGCTTCTGCAAAATTCAATCGACGACTTTATTATTCCTGTTTCGAGTATCAGGGGGGTTACGTGGAAAACAGGTTTAAATTATTTCGGCGGCACAATATTTGTAAGAACAACCGGGAAAACGCATTATTTTCGTCTTGATAAGAAACGCATAGAATCAATTGAAAATGGAATAAATCAGTTCATTCGTGAGGTTGTTCAGCAAACGTCGACTGATCAATTAAAGAGGGGTGTATGGCTTACGGCGTTTCTGATCCTGCTTTTCGCTGTTTCTTTTTTAGGCGCCATATCGAATGTCGTTGGGTTGTTATACGTTTGGGGCATTATTGGAGCACTTCGTTGCATTTCGATCATTGCAGTTTGGTTTTGGAGCAAATCTGGTGTTATTGCCTATGTCGCTCTTTCAGTGGTTGCATTATCCCTGCTGCTAGCAGAGGGGGCAACCCCAAGCCTGCGCGGATTTGCAGGTGACGTCATCCTAATTCTGCTCGTTATAACGAAGTGGAAATACATGACGTGGGGATTTTCTGTTATCCCCAAGTTGCCCGTTACTGCTTCTCAAGGGCAGGGATCCCCACGCTGAATAAGGCGGCCATAGGGGTCACGTTAAGACATTAGATTCCGCTGAAAAACCCCGGCTTGCTTAATCCCCTTGGCGGGCTGGCGGCCGTCACTTCCGCGACTGTTTTTTCCGCTGCGCTCCTTTTGATGGCGGATTGGGGTCACGTCTTTGCACTTAATAAATCGCTTTGAGCATCGGGGCCACGATGTCTTTCTCGAACACCAAGGCTTGCGCCAACTTGCCGGCGACCGGTGCCGCAACGGCCGGCTGATAGGGCACCATAGTCATCTGAAATGACCATGTCACGCTCCGTCGCTTTGCGCCGGCATGGGCCTCGGGCGGCCAAGCCTGGGGCGGCCTTCACGCTTGCCGATCCGCGCCGCCCTTGGGTTGGAGGCGCTGCAACCGCGCGGCAAAGAGGAAAAACACCCCGGGGCCGAACGCGAGCAGCATCACGGTCACACCCGTGGCGATGCCCCAGAAGGTGCCGAGCGGCGCGCAGCAATCGTTGCGGTGACGGGACACGATGTGGCTGGGCACGGCCACCAGCAGTTCCAGGATGCTGCCGCGCAGGAGCCACCGCAGCAACCGGCGGATCATCGCCGTTGGATCCGGTTCCCGCAAGAACCGGTGAAACACCAGCCCCCACCCGGTCCACGCGACGACGAAATAGAGCAGCAGGGCGCACAAAGGTCCCGCGCCTTCTTTGCCGAAGAGCTTGAACAGCGTGTCCTGGTCGCCCCAGACGCCCGCCGCCAGCGCCGTGATGGCCGACACGCACACGATGGCCAGCAAAAACGCCGCCGTAATCACGGGTACCCACAGGTGGCGCCGGCGTCGCGGCCGGCGTTCGCCGACGGCCACTGGCACAGCCAGCAGGGAAATCTGCCCCAGCACCGCCACGCCGATCCAGACCCAGTAAGCCCAACTCCGCATCATCGCCAACGCTTCCGCCGCCGCCTGCGGATTCTTCCCCCAGCCAAAGCACGCCTGATGCAGGGGGATGGTGACGCCCAGCAGGATCAGCAGGTAAAGCAATACGGTGATGACGGCCCAGCATTTCATGGCGCACACCGGCATTTCTCGACCCAGACCTGCACGAGCTGAACGACGGTGGCGACCGACTTTTCCATGCCGGACACCGACAGCCATTCCGTGAGGCTGTGGAAGTTCTGGCCGCCGGTGAAGATGTTGGGACAGGGCAGGCCGCGCTCGGTCAGGCGCGAACCGTCCGTGCCGCCCCGGATGGGCTTCCATACCGGCTCCAGCCCGGCGCGCCGGGCCGCCTCCCAGAGGCAATCGAGCACCCGCGTGTCGTTGCCCAGGAAATCCTTCATGTTCCGGTATTGTTCCGTGATCTCCAGACCGATTTTGGTCTTGGGATGCAGCGCCTGGACCTCGGCGACAATCTGCTCCAGCCGGGTTTTCTGTTTCTCCAACCCCGGCGTGTGGAAGTCACGGAGCAGGATCTTCAGTATGGATTTGGCTTCGGCGCCCTCGAGGACGTGCGGATGGATGAAGGGTTCGTAACCCTCCGTCGTCTCCGGCGCGAGATCCTTCGGCAGGCGCACGAGGATATCGCCCATGGCCCGGAGGGAGTTGACCATGATGCCCTTGGCCGAGCCGGGATGGATATTCCGTCCCAGCACCGTGATGATGGCCTGGTCCGCGCTGAAGGTCTCCCGGTTGAGTTCGCCGGGCTTGTCGCCATCCACCGTGTAGGCCACCTGGGCGCCGAACTGCTGGATGTCGAAGTGTTCCGTACCCCGGCCGACCTCCTCGTCCGGCGTGAAGCAGATCCGGATGTTGCCATGCGGCAGCGCGGGCTGGGCCAGCAGCGTCTGCACCGCGGTCATGATGATGGCCACGCCGGCCTTGTCGTCCGCGCCCAGGAGGGTCGTGCCGGCGGAGGTCACGATCGTCCGGCCGATGTTGTCGAGCAGCTCGGGGTTTTCCGACACCCGGATGACGACACGGCGGTCGCCGGGCAGCGTGAGGTCGCCGCCCTGGTAGGCGACGACCTGCGGTTGCACGTTCTTCCCGCTGGCCGACGGGGAGGTATCCACGTGCGCGATCAAGCCGAGGGTGGGCACGCGGCCGCGGGCCGGATGGCCCGGCGGCAGATTGCCCGGCACGGTGGCCATCACCAAGCCGTACTCATCGAGGGCGACCTCCTGCAGTCCAAGGCCCTTCAGCTCGGCCACCAGCAGGTTTAGAAGATCAAGCTGCTTCGCAGTGCTGGGATAGCTCGTGGAGTCCTCGGCCGACTGCGTGTCGATCCGGACATAACGCAGGAATCGCTCCAAGGCACTTGCGTTCATGCAGGGCCCACTCTGAATTCCGGCTTCTGACTCCAGTTATTCCGCCAACATCACTTCAGCGTGGAGCGGACTTGCAGGGCGTCGCGGGCGAAGGGCGCGGGTCCGTTGATCTCCACGGCCGCCCCGGCGTTCAGCAGATCGCCGTCGGCCAGCACGTAGCCGCGCAGATCGTCCACCATGACGCCGACGACCTCGCCTTCGGCGGTGACGAGGAAGTCGCCGGCCTCGGCGCGGGTGCCGGTGTTGCTGAGCAGGTGCGTGGCCAGAAAGTTCATCCAGCGGTTCAAGGCGCGGCGGATGATGAGGTAGCCGGGCCGGTCGAGATCGGGCGACACCTCGACGGCGAACCCCTGGCCCTCGGCGGACCGTTTGAAAAGATACAGGTCGCGGGCGCCGCGCTTTTCGAGCCCGGCGCGGCCGATGAGCACGGCGGGCTTGACGCGGCTGCGGTCGGCCAGGAGCGCTGCGAGCGCGGGTTCCTGCCGGAAATCGAACAGCGCCAGGTGCGGCTCGGCGGCCAGCAAACGCACGGGTCCGCGCAGGCCGATGGGCGCGAGACTGCCCGGCACCGTCAGGGTGCAGGTCAGGTCCGCCAGGTCGGGCTCCAGCCCGCGCCAGGTGATGCCGAGATCGGCGACGTTGACGGCGATCCAGTACCGGCCGGCGGTGAACAGCAGCGGCGCATGGACGGCGGCGGCGAAGGATTCCGGCGCCGGGCCGGGGGCGTCGCGGCCGCCGATCCGCTGCGCGGTGAGTCCGACGCGCAGCAGGACGCGGGCGTCGCGGAACTTGGCGTACGGCCCGATCTGCTTGGCTTCGAATTCGCCGAGCTTGACGGCGAAGCCGCCCAGTCCCTCCTGCAAGGCCGTTTGCTGGCGGCGGACGGCGCGGAGGTCTTCGCCGATTTGCGCGTTGCCGGCGCCGGCGGCGGCGATCTCGTTCATCCGCCGGCCGAGGTCGCGGTTGAGATTCGCCAGGCCGTCCAGTTGCTCGCGGATCTGCTGCTGGTCGGCGGCGTTGAGTTCAGGATTATAGTTGCGCGTCATGGCGACGAGGCCGGTGACGGCGGAATCGAGCTGCTGTTGCTGCGCTGCGATGCGTTGTGCGTTGCTCTGCAAGTCGCCGGGCAGGCGGGCAACCAGGGCCTGGAAATTGGTCAGCGCCGCTTGCATCTGCTCCTGGCCGCGGAGGAGCGCCTCGGTGCCGCTGACAATCCGCGTCTGATCCCGCGCCAGCGTGCTGAGTTCCTGCTGGATGGTCCACTGCTGGCTGGCGAGCGTTTCGGTCTGCTGGCGGATGGTCTCCGTCTGCTGGGCGAGGCGGGCGCGCAATTGCTGCGTCTGGTTGGTCAGCTCCTGCTGCTGGGCCTGGCTTTCCCGGAGCAGGCGTTCCACCTCGGCCTGGGCGGCGGCGAGCTGTGCCGCGCGGCTCAGGAGCGTTTCTTTTTCCCCCGTCAGCGCGACTTTGTCCTGGGCGAGTGCGCGGGCCTGGTCCTGGGTCGCGCGCAAGGCCGACTCCTGCCGGGCGCGCTGCGCCTGCAAGTCGCCGATGTTCCCCGTCAACTGCGCGATGTCCGCCTGGCGCTGCTCCAACTGACTGGCCTGTGTGGTGAGGCGCGTCTCGGCGTACTGCTGCTGGTATTCGCGCAGCCACTGCTGCTCCATGTCGCCCACGGCCGCGGGCGAAAATTCCGCGGCCTCCCCCGCCGGCGCTGCTGCGCGGCGCGCGTCCGCCGCCGGTTCCGCGCCCGGCCCGCTGATGAACAGCAGGAGCGACGACACCAAGAAATCCATGATGATGACAAGCAGGGCCGGTCTCATGGCGCCGCGGATCCTTTCCGGTTAAGCAGTTTCTCCCGCAGCGGATAGAGGTTTCCCACCCGCAGGATCACGGAGAACACGATACCGACGAACGTGGCGGAATAGGCGAGGAAGCGGCTGACGCCCGCGCCGAAGGTGGAGATCAGGATGAACGCCAGAATCGTCAACGCCAGGCCGCAGTAAAGCGGCAGGTCGAAAAAGATGTCCAGGTTCTCCAGCCGCTTGAGCTTGAGCGCGGTATTGGCGCCGGGGTTCAGTTCGATTTCGCGAAGCTTGCGCCGCGCGAGCCACCAGCAGGTGCCCTGGACGATCAGGATCACCGCCAGCAGGATGAGCAGCGAAGCCGTCTGATTCTGTTCCCGGAAGCCGGCGGCGGCCGCGCCGACCGTCCCGGCGCCCGCCCCGCCGGTCTCCACGGTGTCGCCGGCGGGACTGGACGTGGGCGCGATCGCCGGCAGCACTAGGAGCAGGCCGAGGGCCACGGCGGACAACGCAATGCCGAGCCAGTAGAT
>CAIQIC010000244.1 GCA_903871765.1 uncultured Lentisphaerota bacterium | reverse complement strand
CCCTGAATTCGAGATTTCGGAGCCCCCGGCCGTCATCGATTTGCCGCAATCGTCACCGGACCGACACGCGGGCGTCACACGCGGCTGCGAAGCTGGTGGCGAAAGGATGCGCCCGCCCACCTGATATGTGAAGCTCGCCCTCGTCACCGAAACCTTCCCGCCCGAGATCAACGGAGTGGCGATGACCTTTGGCGTCATCGCCCGCGAACTCGGCCGCCGGGGCCACACGGTGACGGTCTACCGGCCGTGGCGGCCCGGTCTGCCGGACGCAGCGGCCCGCCGGGAGTTTCGTGAGCTCACCCTGCCGGGCCTGCCCATTCCCGGTTACGCGCTGCTCCGGCTCGGCCTGCCCGCGCGCCGCCGGCTGGAAAGGTGCTGGCGCGCCGCTCGTCCCGACCTCGTGCATGTCGCCACGGAGGGCCCGCTCGGCGCCTCCGCGGTCACCGCCGCGCGGGCGCTGGGCCTGCCGGTCACGTCGAGCTTTCATACCAACTTTCATGTCTACGCCAGCCATTATGGGCTCGCGCCGCTGCGCCGGCTCACCCTCGCCTGGCTGCGCCACGTGCACAATCGCACGCTCCGCACCTTCGCGCCGACCGCGGAGCTGTGCCGTGAACTCGCCGCGGCCGGTTTCACCCGGCTCGGGGTGCTCTCGCGCGGCGTCGATACGCGCCAGTTTTCGCCGGCGCACCGCTCGCCTGCGCTCCGCGCCGCCTGGGGCGCCGCCAACGGCGAGGTCGTCCTGCTCCATGCAGGCCGCCTGGCCGTCGAGAAGAATTATCCACTGCTCTTCCGCGCCTACGCCGCCATGCGTGGCGCCAATCCCCGCCTGCGATTCGTCCTCGTCAGCGATGGTCCGCTGCGGCCCGCGCTGCAGGCGGCGCATCCCGAATGCATCTTCACGGGCTTCATTCCCCGCGACGACCTCGCCCGCCATTACGCCTCGGCCGACGTCTACGTGCATGCGAGCCTCACCGAAACGTTCGGCAACGTGCTCCTCGAGGCGATGGCCAGCGGCCTCGCCGTCGTGAGTTTCGACTATGCCGCGGCCCGCCAGTTCGTGCGCCACGGCGCCAACGGCCTCGCCGTGCCCTGCGACCAGCCCGGAGCGCTCGTCGCGGCCGCCGCCGAGCTTGCGCGCAACGACGCCCTGCGCGCCCGGCTCGGTATCGCTGCCGTCGCGTCGTTGACGGCCCAATCATGGGAGACCATCATCCAGTGTTTCGAGGCTGACCTCGCCGCCGCAGCTGCGTCCGCCCCCCGATGACGAAGCTCCTCATTCTCACTGCCGGTTTCGGCGAAGGGCACAACGCCGCCGCCCCGGCCGCCATCACCGCCGCATGAAGACACGTTTTATTTTCAACCCCTGCTCCGGCAAGAACCGCCGCAATCCCTGGCTGGTGCCCGCCATCCGGGCGTTTATCGTGAAGCACCGGCTCGACGCCGACCTCGTCTTCACGAGCCATCCCGGCCACGCCACCGCGCTGGCCCGCGCCGCGCTGGCGGACGGGTGCGAACGGGTGGTCGCCGTCGGTGGAGATGGCACGATGAACGAAGTCGCCCAGGCGCTCGTGGGCGCATCCGCCGCGCTCGCCATCGTGCCCTGCGGCTCGGGT
>CAIQIC010000243.1 GCA_903871765.1 uncultured Lentisphaerota bacterium | reverse complement strand
GGCCGGATAGTCTATTGTGAGGGTCACGAAAGGCGGGAAAGGAGTCATCGGGCGCTTGTGTTCGTTCACAGCGCTTGTCATACATGATCAGGTCCGACCGCCTGCATCCGAGCCCCGGGGGTTATCAAATCTGGGCTGAGGCGATGGAATCCTGGTGGTCCGGCTGCTGCGCATGGACTTCAAACCGGCCGCGTACGCGAATGTCCGAGGGCGAGGCGCCGACAGCGCGGCGCCCTCCATTTATGGATCCCGCCTTTTGGAGGGTTGCGCGCTGGCGCTCCATGCCACGCCGCGGAACAGGAGGCAGAGACAACGCAAGACCTTATTTATTCTCATCAGCAGCTATCCTGCACAGACCCTTCACCGCCTGCACGATCCCGGCATACCGGCTGCGGATGGCCTGGTCTGCTTCGCCGCCGGCGGCGCGGCCCGGACTCGACCGCAATTCCGACGTTGTCTTGCCGAAGCTGATCCTGATCACCCGCGGGTTGACGACTGGCTTGCCGCTGCTGGGCAACGTGGCGAGCTCGTGGCTCGCCAGTGCCTTCGCCAACTGGGCCAACTGTTCCGCCGATAACTGGCCCTTGGACTTGGGCGCGCCCTTTCCCTGCTGCATCGGACCCGTGCTCCAGGCTCCATCCGGCTCGATCACATAATACGCGCCGGTGAAGCCCGCGAAGCCGCCTTGCAGCACATGGACCTCCAGCCGCGCCGATAGCTGGCCTTCCTTCAAGTATGCCTCCGCCCCCTCGCCGGCGCCCACGGCGGGCCGGCTACCTGCGCACAGCACGAACAACAACAGATAGGTTGACCACTTCATGATTGTCTCCTTATGAAGAGCGCAATGCTGAGCGACCGCCGCCGGAAAGGCAAGCCGGAGTGGAAACAGAGCTCCAGAATTCCCACCCGACATCGAGCGGAAGCGCGGGGCGACGATTCGCTCCAGCGTCTGGTTGGCCGACGTCATGGTTTCTGAACAGAAATCTTCATCTTCGGCAACTCCAACGTCCCGCTCCACACCGCGCGAGCTGCCTCGAAATCTCTTGGGACGGAATTCGTTGGCGGTCTGACGGTGAATGTGCCTGATAAGAAGTAAACGTTGGTATCTCCGGCCTGAATATCCCAACTCTGCATGCCCGGCGGTGACATCTGGATCAACAAACCAGCTCCCTTCTTCTTGCCATAGCCATACATATTGGCTCGTAGCCGAACTGTGGAATCGTAGGGCAGCGTAATCCAACACGCGCCAGCTCCACCTCCGCTACCGCCTCCTCCAACCAACGGTGGTGGCTTGCCATGGACATCGAGCAGCTCAAAATGCAAACCGCGCCCAGGGTCAAAATATATCTGTGTCGGAGAGCCAATAGCACTCGAGACGTTCTGTAACTCTAGATAAAACTCTGTCTCTGGCCACGGACCGGTGTGCGCGGGTGAGTGCTCCTGAGCGATAATCATCCGAGCACGAAGGCTGTGCCCATGAATAGTGCCGACGGGCTTCGACCAAGCGCTCATGGCAATGATGTTCGTATCCCCGCCCGCGAAACAAAACTGACACGATGTGAACAGGACGAATAGAACGATAGCTTTCATGGTGCGCGAAATCGGCTCACATAATCTATGCCCCCGGCGGAGCGCAGGGCGGCGTTTTGCTGCTCGTCATGGCGGCATGGTAGTGGTTCCGCGTCTGCCGTCAACCCCGCAAGCGGCGATTCGTAAGTCGTGTGGATCGGAGCGATACTCCTGCTCACTGAAGTTTAAGCGGAACGAGCGTGCTCAATAAAGTGAAGTGTTTATCCAGCGAGAACAGAGCGAGGTTGTTCTGCATGGCATGTTGAGCAATGATCAGGTCAGGGAGGCCAACCTTGTTGATGCCGTTTCGAATGCAGATCACGCGCAAGTTGACGAGGCCGGCCCAGTCCAGCGCCAGCGGTGGACGCTCGATAGCGTTAAGGAGGGCGATCAGCTTGCGTTCCCCGCGCACGATCAGCGGAGGCGTCAGTTCCGCCAGAATAAGATCGTTGGTGACAACCAGCCCTTCTTCGATCAATAAGTCCACCGTCGCCAGATCGCCGGTGCCGCGGAAATAGGCCACCCACACGGAGCTGTCCAGCAGGACCTTCATGAGCGTTTGCGGACGACGTTCAGATCCAAATCCAGATTAACCCGACCTTTGAAGTCCCGCAACTCCTGTAACCGGCTCTTTCGGACCAGTTCCTGCAGCGCCGTGACGATTACCGCCGTCTTGGTTTTTTGGTGGGAAACCTTCATCGCGTCTTGAATGAGGACCTCGGGCAAATCCAGCGTCGTTCTCATGAGCACTCCCTTCAATATGCATGTTCATCATCTGCTATGCATAGAATATATGCTTTACTCGTTCCGTTGTCCATATGCTTCTTTTGCCAAAAAATGATTCTGTCAATCCGTTCCGTCCGCTTTCGGAGCAACGCAGAAACAGCTTGAAAGCAGGCATAAATCCGGGTATATCAGCGGACGAACTGGCGCATTCGGAGCGCGGCGGTTGGGTCATTCTGGCACGGATCGGGCGGCATGAAGACGGGATTCCTGGATAAATTGATCGCGCGGATGGATCGGCTGGATCCGAAGAGCCTGCAGACCTTTTTCCTGCGTCTTTCGCAGGAAAAAGGTCTGTTGGAGACGATCTTCCATGCGATCCAGGAAGGCATTATCGTGTTGGACGGCGCGGGCCGGATCACGTACCTCAATCGCGCCGTGGCGAAACTGCTGGGCATTGCGGCGGAGGAGGCGACGGGCGAACCGATCCGGAAATACCTGCGCGGGATTGACTGGGAAGGCGTGATGCGGCTCGACGAGCAGGAATGGACGCGGCTGGTCCACCGCGAGATCGAAATCAACTATCCCGAACACCGGTTCCTGGTTTTTTACGTCGTGCCGCTGGGGGTGGTGAACACGGGGGAGTCGGGGGCGGTGGTGATTCTGCGCGACGTGACGCACGACCGCGAGCATGAGGCCCAGACGCTGGAGTCGGAGCGGTTGCAGGCGCTGATGCTGCTGTCGGCGGGCATGGCGCACGAGATCGGCAATCCCCTGAACTCGCTGAACATCCACCTGCAGCTCATCGGCCGCGAACTGGACGCGCTGCCGGCGGCGGAGCGCGAGAACCTGCGCGGCCTGCTGGACGTGGCACAGAAGGAAGTGGCGCGGCTGGACCGCATCGTCACGCAGTTCCTGCGCGCCGTCCGGCCCACGCCGCCGCAACTGGAGCCGGCGAGCGTGCGCGCCGTGCTGGCGGACACGCTGGATTTCCTCCAGCACGAGATCCGGGACCGCGACGTGCTGGTGGAGGTGGACAGCGAGGACGCGCTGCCGGAGATCGCGCTGGACCGCAACCAGATCCGGCAGGCTTTTTTCAACCTGATTCGCAACGCGATCCAGGCGATGACCAACGGGGGGCTGCTGAAAATCCAGTTGCGGAGCCACGACCGCTACGTGGCCATCGCCTTCAAGGACACCGGCCCGGGCATCGCGCCGGAGCGGCTGGCGAACATGTTCGAGCCGTACAGCACCACCAAGGCCGAGGGCTCGGGACTCGGCCTGATGATCGTCCAGCGGATCGTGCGCGACCACGGCGGGCAGCTCGAAGTGCGCAGCGAGCCGCAGGCGGGGACGACCTTCACGATCTTCCTGCCGCGCGAAAACCAGCGCATCCGGCTGCTGGAGGCGCATCGCGCCGGGGAAGGCGAACAACCGACGGGGTGACGGCCTTGGCCGCGCCGTCCGGCCGGAAAGGAAGGGGCACGATGGTCGCGAAAAAAGCAGAAGACTAAGAGCGGGAGAAATCCTTAACCACAGAGGCCACGGAGGTGAAGGAGGTCACAGGGACGGAATTAGAATGAAGAAGTGCGGCCGAAATGATCCTAGCGAGGCATAGCTGCAACCAAAGAATTGAACCGCCAAGGCGCCAAGATCGCCAAGTATGGAATGAAGATGCTCCCGGGATGGTAGGATTTCCTCTCACAAATACTGGTTCTTCCGCTCTTGGCGTCCGTGGCGTCTTGGCGGTTAATATTCTTCGCCTAATAACAAGATTTGAAGCATTTGTGTCCGCTGTGGTGAATTCTGCGACCGGCTGGATGACAGGAAGGGATTGAGTGGCCCGAATGAAGAAGCCGACGATTTTGATCGTGGACGACGAGAAGAACACCCGCGACGGCCTGGGCCGCGCGCTGCAGCGGAACTATAACGTGCTACTGGCGGAGGACGGCCGGCGCGCGCTGGAGCTGCTCGACGAGCATCCGGTGGACGTGGTCCTGTCCGACGTGCGCATGCCCGGCATGGATGGGCTGACCCTGCTGCAGCGCGCCCTGGCCCGGCAGCCGCAGCCGCTGGTGATCTTGCTGACCGCCTACGGCACCATCGAGACCGCGGTCGCCGCGATGCAGCGCGGGGCCTACGATTTCCTGACCAAGCCCGTCAACCTCGACCAGCTCGACCACAAGCTCAAGCAGGCGCTGCGCTCGCGGCGCGTCGAGCAGGAAAACCGCGAACTGCGGGAGCAACTGGACGACAAGTTCGGCATGGAAAGCATCCTCAGCCAGTCGGCCCCGATGCAGGAGGTGTTCGCCACCGTCCGGCAGGTCGCCCCGACGCGCGCGACGGTGCTGATCGAGGGCGAGAGCGGCACCGGCAAGGAACTCGTCGCGCGGGCGATCCACCAGCTCAGCCCGCGCGCCCAGGGGCCCTTCGTGCCGGTCCACTGCGCCGCGCTCTCCCGGACGCTGCTGGAAAGCGAGCTGTTCGGCCACGAGAAGGGCGCCTTCACCGGGGCGACGGAGCGCCGGCAGGGCCGCTTCGAGCTGGCCGACGGCGGCACGCTGTTCCTCGACGAGATCGGCGCGATGCCGCTCCCGCTCCAGAGCAAGCTCCTCCGCGCGATCGAGTCGAAAGAATTCTGCCCGATCGGCTCCTCCACGCCGGCCAAGGTGGATGTGCGGCTCCTGAGCGCGACGAGCGTGGACCCGACGGAGGCCATTCGGACCGAACGCCTGATGGACGCGCTCTACTACCGGCTGAACGTGGTGGAGATTCATCTGCCGCCGCT
>CAIQIC010000242.1 GCA_903871765.1 uncultured Lentisphaerota bacterium | reverse complement strand
GGTTTCCTTGCCGGGAAGCCCCGCCCTGTGGGCGGGCAGCTTCCAAAACGCCCGTCTGCTGCGTTTCCCTCATCCTTCGCCGTTCAACGTACAAGCAAGTACGTCTCACGGCATTTGGGGACAGATTTCAAATCTGTCCCCAAATAATCAATCCAGACGTTTTTGAACAGCCTGGATCAGCGCCTTTTCCAGTAGGCGGCTGAGGGCATCATTTCGGAATGGCGCCGCTGCGCGGCGCACCGCCGGGAAGAATGGAGGAAGGACCATGAAACATGAGGAGGGGTTTTTCAAGGGCGTCCGGGATCATCGGATCTATTACCAGCACTGGCTTCCGGAAGGCGAAGCGAAGGCGGTGCTCCTCGTCGTTCACGGCCTCGCGGAACACAGCGGGCGATACATGAACCTCGTCCATCATTTCCTCCCGCTGGGCTACGCCGTGTACGCAATCGATCATCTCGGACACGGCCGGTCCGAAGGCACGCGGGTGTATGTGGAACGCTTCACGGATTATACGGATACGCTCGCGGCGTTTTGGGAGATGATCCGCGACCGGCAAAAGGACAAACCGGTTTTTCTGGTCGGCCACAGCATGGGAGGCCTTATCGGCGCCCTGTACCTGCTCGATCACCAAGGGGACCTGGCCGGTGCGGTTCTTTCCGGTCCGGCCGTGAAGATCCCCGACAACATCACGGCGGTCACCATTTTCTTGGGGAAGGTCTTTTCGGTCCTTGCGCCGAGACTCGGGTTGATTGCGCCGCCGGAGGCTTCGGGTGTAAGCCGTGATCCCGCAGTGGTCCGGGCCTATGAGACCGATCCCCTGGTCTATCGGGGAAAGATGACGGCGCGCCTGGGTTCGGAAATACTCAAGGCCATGCGGCGCGTCGCCGCCGAGGCGTCCCGGATCACCCTTCCGCTCCTGATCCTGCAGGGAAGCGCAGACCGCCTGGTCTCTCCGTCCGGCGCGCAGATGCTCCACGATCGGGTCGCCTCCCCCGACAATCGGATCATCCTCTACGAGGGCCTTTACCACGAGGTGTACAACGAACCGGAACACGATCGGGTCCTCAAAGAAGTTGAAACATGGCTGGAGGCCCATCTCGCACGAGATCCGTCGCTTCAAGCGGAGAAACCGGCGCCGGAACGTTCATGACGACGGGCGCCCCTGCTCATCGACACCTCCCCGTGCTCCGATTGTCGACGAACAGGCCCAGACCCGCGGCGACGAAAACCCATTCTCTATCAGCATGTTGAAAAAGTCTTTTTTGCAGGCTGTTCAAAAATGCCCAGATGCAAGGCCCCCGATATCCTGAGCCGTGAGGCGTACTTTTGGGTACGTTGAACGGCAAAGGATGAGGGAAACGCAGCAGATGGGCGTTTTTCAATAGCCTGTTGACATCGCCGCGCCAGTTCAGATTACGAAGAGACTCTTCGTGGAGAAGTTGGGATCGCTCGTCACGTTGACCCCCAGCCGCCGCAGACCCGCCTCGTCGCCCGGCGTGGGGATGTGGGTCATGTGGACCTCGCAGCCCCGGAGATCCTTGAGCTTTTCCATGGCAAGCTGCGCAGCCGGGTTCGTCGCAGCACTGATGGAAAGGG
>CAIQIC010000241.1 GCA_903871765.1 uncultured Lentisphaerota bacterium | reverse complement strand
CAGGGACAATGCACCCTTACTCCGCGGCCAACTGCTGCAACAACTCTTCTGCGCGCTTGACGACCGCCGGATTGTCGGTGGCGACTTTCACCACCTGCTCCAGCGCGGCTTTGGCGAGGGCGGCATGCTGTTGCTTCGGCCGCTTTTCCGCAATGGCCATGACCGTCGCCACCGCTTCGCTCTTCACGCCGGGATCATCCAGATAGGGCATGATCATGCTCAGTGATTCCACTTCGGCAGCGCTGCCGAGCGCCCCCAGCAGCATCTGCTTCTCCTCAGTGCGTTGGATCAGCGGCACGGACTCCCGGCAGATGGCCAGCTTCTCCTGTGCCGAAAGCTCCTTGCGTGAAGCCATACCCAGAAAACCGCGCAGGCTCAGCATTTTGTCAGCCGGCGCGCTAGAGTTCTTCGCCAGCTCCAGCAGCACGGGGGCGGCGTCACCGGTCTTCCATTCGCTGAGCACCCGGATGGCCGCGGCGTGCACGTCTTGGTTCGCGTCGGCGACCGCGCACCGCACCGCCTGGAGGGCCTCGGCGCCGCCGGCCACGCGCAAGATCCGCAGCAAAGCCGGCTTCGCCTCGGGGCCGGCCCGGGACAGGGCCTCCGTCAGTCGCTGCACGCACGCTTCCGGTTTGGTGGCGCCGCCACACATCACAACGAGCGCTTTCTCCATCACAACGATTTCGGCCGCCTGGCTGCTCTTCTCCAGCTTCTCCAGCAGGCCGAGAAACCCCTCCGCACCGGAAAGTTCCCCGTAGCTCTTTATGGCGGCCGCACGCAGGGCCTCATCCTTGTCTTCCATGATCTTCTGGAGCAGCGGCAGCGCCGTTGCCATCCGCCGTTCGCGGGCCAGCTCGACCATCTTCCGTTTCAGCGCCGGGTCCGGCGACTCGAGCATCCTGGTAATAACCTCGTCCACCTCGGATCCCGGCAATCCGGCGAGACCGGTGTAGGCCGCCTGCGCGATTTCGCCGTCCGGATCCTTCAGCAACTCGATCAACGGCGCGGCCGCCCCCGCCTGCCCGATTTCGGCCGCCGCCCTGATCGCCGCCACGCGGGCCACCTTGTCCCCGGCTTTTGCCAAACCGAGCAACGCCGGCAGGGCCGCGGCATCGCCGCGCTTGCCCAGCACATTGCACAGTTGGATCTGCCGGTCGGCAGGAACTTTGCTCAGTTCATCCGCCAGCGCCTTTGACACCCCGGCCGCTTTCATTTCCATGGCGATGCGCAAGGCCGCCGTCGCCAACCCGGGCTCGGGGCTGCGCAGGGCCTGCAACAGCAAAGGCAGCCCGTCCTTCTGACGCAGGAGAATGGCGCCCCGCCAGGCGCCGGTCCGTACCTGGTGCGGGGCCTGTGGGAGCTTACGCAGCGAATCGTAGATGGCGATGGCCCTGCCAGGCTGCCCCTTGGCGGCTAGCGCTTCCGCACAACGGAAGAGGCCTTCGCAGAACGCCAGTTGGTTTGCCGCCGAAGCCCCGGGCAGCGAACCTTCCAGACTTTTGGCGGCGCCGGTCGTGCCGATCATCCCCAAGGCCCGCGCGGCCGCCTGTACGACCTCGGCCTCCGGATCCTTCAGGAGTCCTGTTAGGGCTGGCACCGCCTTCTCATCGTGCCGCACCCCCAGGCTGCCGATCACCCCGATCAGCAAGCGACCCTTAAGTTTGCCGAGCGCCGCCCGCAGGGCCTCATCCACGGCCGGACCCGGAAGCGTCTCCAGGCCGTAGCGCGCCATGTGCGAAAGTTTCTCGTCGGCCAGCAGCGCGGCCAGCGCCGGCACGGCCTCCGCCGTCCCGATGCGCGCCAGTTCCCGGCAGGCATCGGCCTTGGGCTGGGTTTCCGCATTCGATGTCAGAACGGCAATCAGCCTGGCCTCCTGCTCCTTGAGCGCGTTCTGCCCGTAGGATGAATGCACGCCACCGCACAACAGCGCCACCAGCAGGACCGGTTTTATTTTTGACATTAGCATGACGGTATGTTCCTTCGGTTTAGCTTTCTCATCAGATGATCCAGGGCTCGCGCATGGCGCGTGAACGCAGACGATTCGCTGTCGGATCGTTCAGGAATTCCGCCTTGACCGGATCGAACTTCAGATCCCTTTTCAGCCACATGCAGATGTTGGCGGCATGCACGGTTGACATGGACCGGTACATCACCTCGGCATTCGCCACGGTCTCGCGGCGTGTTCGGATGCAATCGAAGAAATCGCGCACATGGCTCATCGGACGTTGCGTCCTGGCCACATATTGGCCCACCACTTTTTTGAAATCCGCCAGCAGGGCCGGCGAGGAGGCCGCCGGCTTCGAATAGCCGTCCGCCGCCGCCACCCAGCCTTCCGGGCCGTCAAACCGCTCGCCACAGGAGCCATGCCAGTATGTATCGCCGCGGGACAGAATCATCTTCACCCCATTCGCAAACGTGGTGACCATCCCGTCGCCGGTGGGATTATCCACATACTTGTAGTCGACCGGCGAGGTGTCCAGCGCGTCCAGGCCGGCCTGCGCCTGGGCAAACGTATGGGCGCCCCATTCGCCGATGCAACTGGTATGGAAATCGTAATAACCGCGCCAGTCGCCATGCACATAACTTGAATGATAGGGCCGCCACGGGCAGGGGCCCAGCCACGTATCCCAGTCCACTTCATTCCTGGGCGGCTCAGGTTGCGCCGGCTTCCGGTCGTAACGCATGATGGCCGCATCCCACGGCGCGATGTGCGCATAAGCAGTATGCACCTTGCCGAGCCGGCCGGAACGGGCGGTTTCAATCGCGAAAACATGATTCGCCTCGCTGAGCCGCTGCGTGCCCGTCTGGTAAACCCGGCCGTATTTGCGCGCGGTCTCCACCACCGCCTGGCCTTCGGCCATCGTCATGCACGACGGCTTCTCGGTATAGACATCCTTGCCGGCCCGCATGGCCAGGATGGAAGCCAGCGCATGCCAGTGGTCGCCGGTCGCAATCAGCACACCGTCCAGATCCGTTCGCGTTGCCAGGAACTCGCGGATATCCCGGTGCATCGTGCAATCCTTGGTGCCATACTTGCTGTCGATCGTCCGTTTGACCGCTTCCCGCCGGTCCTTCCGGACATCACAGATGGCGACAAACTGGACATCCGGCTCGCCCATCATCCACGATAAATCACTGCTGCCGCGCCCGTTGATGCCAATGCCACCCATCAGGATGCGCTCGCTCGGTGCCACGGCCCCATTACGGCCCAGCGCCGCGGCCGGGATGATACAAGGCACGGCAAAAACACTGCTGACCGCCGCAGCTCTTTTCAAAAATTGCCGGCGTGATATGGACGAATTCATGCTCGGAGCATTTTTCATATTTTCATCTTCATTCCAACCCCGCGAGCCAGTAGCCAGAGCACCGCCGGCTACTGGCGCGCGGGCGCATAAAGGCCAGGCAGCGGGGGGAGATGCAACTACTATTTTCCGACCTGGCAACCGTTTTTATTCATTGATGGTGTGGATGATCATCCCCGGTTCGCCCTCGAAGATGTGCAGCCGGGCCTTTTCCAACACCTGCTTCATCTCTTCCGCCGAGAGTTCGGTGCGCATCATCGGCACCTCGATCGCCGTATCCTTCGCAAACAGAATGCGCTTGGAAACATCCCGGTAGCCGGCCTTGCCGACCGTCAGCACATGGTCGCCTTTGAAGATCTCCACCCCTTCCAGCGGGGTGGTGCCGATCAGCATGCCGTCCACCTCCACCAGGGCCGGGTCGGCCCCGGGGGCTTTGACGCTCAGCTTGATCCGCGGCCGGCTCTGCTGCGCCAGTTGCGCCTGCTGCAGCGCCTCCCGCAGTTTCGGCGCGGCGTCGGCTATCGCCTTCTCCAGCAAGTTGAGGGCATCATCCTCGGACAATTCCGTGAACTGCTGGGCCGTCTGCCGGTACTGGCCCGTTGCCGCGCCGGTGGCCATCGTGATCACGGCGCCATCCACCGGGTTCAACGCTTCGATGCTGACACGCAGCGCTACGCGGTTGAGTTCCGTCCTGTTATCACCCAGGTTGACCACCTGCTTGCTGGAGCCGAAACTCAGCAGATTGCCGCGCAGCACGGCATCCGCCCGCAACGCCTGGGCGGCATGGATGAACGACGGTCGCGCCGCGGTTTTCCGGCCCTGGTTGATCGGCTGCTCCTTCTCCAATTGCGTGATAAAGTCGCGCCGATCAATCAGCACGAAATTGGTGGACCCCAGCATTTGTTGGCCCAGAAAAATCACGGCCTTGGCCGCCAGGGCGCCCGGCGCTACGGCGCCGCCGAGCTGCGCATCGGCCCGCTGGCCGGTCTGATCCGCAAAGTCCATCACCGCCACGCGCATCGGCTGCGCCGCCGCCAGCATCGCCACGGCGCACCACGTCGCCAAACCAAAACTGAGTTTGTGCATAACGATTCCTTTCCTGCACTTCGCCGCGGCGCTCCGGGACGCCGCACGTATCGCTTGATGGTATAAATTACTACGCGGTCAGCCGCAATGCGAACCGTTTTTTGTCGGCGAACCCGGTCTCCGGCCTGCACTTGCCGATTGAGGCGGCGGTGTTTTCAAGGTAACTTACCCGCGCATTATGAACCGCCGGCTTAAAATCACCCTGATGGGCCGCGTACAAGGGGTGGGCCTCCGGCCCACGCTCTGGCGTTATGCCACGGAAGCCGGTCTGGCTGGCTTCGTCCGGAACACGCCCGCCGGCGTCTGGGCGGAGGTACAAGGCGCGGGGGATGCGGTCGAGCGGTTCCGCGATCGGCTGCGGCAGCATCCGCCCCCGCAGGCCCGCGTGGAGCACGTCGCCACCGAGGAGCTGCCGGTCCAGCCCGGCGAGCAATCGTTCCGCATTGAACGGAGCCAGGCCTCCGGCGACCTTCTGATCGGCATTCCGCCGGATTTGGCGACCTGTCCGGATTGCGCGCGGGACATCCACGACCCCGCCAACCGCCGGTTCGGCTATCCTTTCACCAACTGCACCTGCTGCGGGCCGCGCTTTACCATCGTGCACGCGCTGCCCTATGACCGGGAGCGGACGTCCATGGCGCTGTTTGCCATGTGTCCGGACTGCCGCGCGGAATATGAGCAGCCGGCCGACCGCCGTTTTGACGCCCAACCGAACGCCTGCCCGGTGTGCGGGCCGCAACTCCGGCTGCTCGACGCGCATGGCGATCCCGTGGCCACCGCCCAGCCGCTGGCCACGGCGGTGGAGCTGCTGCGTCAGGGCGCCGTGCTAGCCGTGAAAGGCCTGGGCGGCTACCACCTCTGTTGCGCCGCGGACGACGATTCCATCCGGACCTTGCGCACACGCAAGCAACGCCCGACGAAAGCCCTGGCGGTGATGTTCCGCTCGCTGGAGGACCTCCGCGCCCAGTGCGCCGTGGACGACGCCGAGGCGGAGGAACTGCGTTCGTTCGCCGCGCCCATTGTGATTCTCCGCCGGCGCCCGGATGCCAGCTTGTCCCGGCTGATCTCTCCGGACACGGATGACCTCGGCGCCTTCCTGCCCTATACGCCGCTGCATCACCTATTGCTCGACCGCCTCAGCCCACTGATCATGACCAGCGGCAATCGCGCGGAGGAACCGCTGGCCGCGGATGAGGCGGAAATGAACGAGCTGCTCGGCACGCTGGCCGATGGCGCGCTGGTGCACAACCGGCCCATCGTGCGCCGGTGTGACGATACGGTGCTCCGCCTGACGGACAGCCGCCGACTGTTCTACCGGCGCGCGCGCGGCTGGGTACCGGAAGCCATCCGCCTGCCGTTCGGGGGCCCGACGGTGCTGGCGGTCGGCGGCGACCTGAAAAACGTCTTCTGCCTGACGCGGCAGCGGCAGGCGATCCTGTCGCAGCATATCGGCAACCTGGACGAATATGCCAGCCTCAGTTTCCTCCGGAAATCCGTGGCGGATCTGGAGCGTCTGTTGAATGTCCAGCCGGAGATCGTGGCCCACGATCTGCACCCGGATTATGTCTCCACGCGGTTTGGGCGGGAGCAATCGGCGCCACTGCATGTGGAGGTGCAACACCATCATGCGCATGCCGCCGCCTGTATGGCTGAGCATCGCCTGCCGGGTCCGGCCATTGCCGTGACACTGGACGGCATGGGCTACGGCGCGGACGGCACGCTCTGGGGCGGTGAAATCCTCATCGCGGATTACCGCACCTTCCGGCGCGCGGCGCATTTCAAACCCTATCGTCTACCGGGCGGTGATGCCGCCACGCGCCACCCGGCGCGGATGGCCTGGAGTTGCCTCGTGGCCGAGGAGGGCGCGGACGCCGACGCCCTCGCCACGGAATTTTTCCCAGCCTGGCCGGACGCCGACCGGACGGCCTTGCGGCAGATGGTCGAACGCGGCGTGCAGGCGCCCTGGACATCCAGCGCGGGCCGGCTGTTTGACGCGGTGGCGGCGCTGCTCGGCTTCACGGAGCCGATCACCTACGAGGGCCAGGCAGCGATTTGGCTCCAGACCCTCGCCGACCTCACCCCCCTGCCCGCCTATCCGTTTGACCTGGTCAAGACCGCGGAGCCGTGGATTATTTCGTTCGGCCCGGCGCTGCGTGCCATCGCGGCCGAGCGGCGCGCCAGCGTGCCGCCCAGCCGGAGCGCAGGCCGTTTCCATCGCACCGTGGCCGCCGCCGTGGTGGCCGCCTGTCGGAGCCTCCGCCATCAAGTTTCCATCAACACCGTGGTGCTCTCCGGCGGCGTGATGCAAAACGACTTCCTTGTCGGACTGCTGCGCGCGGCCTTGCTGGAAAACCGCTTTGCGGTATATTGTCACGAACTGGTTCCGCCGAACGACGGCGGACTTGCGCTCGGCCAGGCGGCCGTGGCGCTGGCCCGTTTTTTTTCCTGAGCAAGGATCGCATTCATGTGCCTGGCCATACCCGCGCGCGTACTGGAAGTCAACGGCGACGAAGCCCTGATCGAGGTGCAGGGCGTCCGGCACGCCGCCAATCTGGCCCTGCTCGAGAACGTGCAGGTCGGCGATTATGTCCTGCTGCACGCCGGTTTCGCCCTCCACAAGTGGACCGCGGAGGAAGCCCGGGAACAGGAAGCCCTGCTGCAGGAAGTTTTTAACTCGATGGAACAAACGCCACAGCCCGACACAGCCGCAACCAAAGCAAAGTGAATGCGGCGATTTTTAAAGTTAGTGGCACAGACGAAGGCGGCCGACTGAAGTCCGCGGGTGGTAGCCGCGCACGACCGGCCGTGTCGGACGTGCACGCTGCCGCCGGCCGGCGGCAGAGAAACAACGGATGATGGAAACGAGGCTCCAGGAAATCCACGAACTGGCGGCGCGCATCGGGCGCCCCGTGCGGTTGATGGAAGTCTGCGGCACGCAGACCATGGCCATCTTCCGTTCCGGCCTGCGCCGGTTGCTGCCCCCCGCGGTCCAGTTGCTGTCCGGTCCCGGCTGCCCCGTCTGCGTGACTCCGGACAGCTATTACGACCAGGTACTGGCCCTGGCCGCGCTGCCCGACGTTACGATCGCCACGTTTGGCGATCTCATGCGCGTTCCCAGCCGCCGCGGTTCGCTGGAATCCGCGCGCGCCCGCGGGGCGCAGGTGCAGGTGGTTTACTCGCCGCTCGACGCCCTGCAGTTGGCCGTGGTTCATCCGGACCGCCGCATGGTTTTTCTCGGCATCGGGTTCGAAACCACGGCGCCTACCACGGCTTGGGCGTTGGCGGAAGCCGCGCGTCATGTTCCGAATTTTTTTGTGTTGTGCGGCCACAAGACCATGCCACAAGCCCTGGCTGCGCTCCTGCACAGCGGCGGGGCCCGGCTCGACGGACTGCTCTGCCCCGGGCATGTTAGCGTGATCACCGGTACGCGGATCTACGAATTCATCCCGCGCGACTTCGGACTGCCGTGCGTCGTCACCGGCTTCGAGCCCGCCGATCTGCTTGCCGGCATTGCCCGGCTGTTGCGCCAAATCGCCGAAGGACGCGCCACGGTGGAAAACGAATATCAGCGCTGTGTCACCACAGCGGGCAACGCCAGAGCCCAGGCATTGCTGGCCGCAGTATTTGAGCCCTGCGATGCGGACTGGCGCGGCCTCGGCCGCATCCCCGGCAGCGGGCTGCGCATTCGCAACGACTACGCGGAGCGCGACGCGGCGCGTTGGTGCCCGGCCGTGCCGGAAGCGGCCGTGGAGGACCTGAATGGTTGCCGGTGCGGCGAGGTGCTGCGGGGCGCCAGCACCCCGCCGCAATGCCCGCTGTTCCGCCATACGTGCACGCCGGACACCCCGCGCGGCGCCTGCATGGTGTCCAGCGAAGGCACCTGCGCCGCCTATTATCGCTACGCCTAAGAGCCCCCATGCGCACCACCCACCTCGTCATCCTGTATCGTCCGGGCCAAAACCGGAATCATCCGCGCTCCCAATTCCAATATCTTTGTATCTCTGGACATCACACTGGACTATCCGGCCGGATAGTCCAGTGTGATGTCCAAGAGCGAGTTTTCGCAATGAAAATGCTGTACAACGCAAGCGACGGCGACGGCGGCTAGGGGAGTCAACATGGATGATGTCATTCTGATGTCCCACGGCGGTGGCGGACGCCGCACGCAGCAGTTGCTGCGGGACATCATCCTGCCGCCACTGGCCAATCCGATCCTCGACCAAATGGACGACGCCGCCAGCCTGACGCTGGCCGGCGCCGACCTGGCGGTGACCACCGACTCCTATGTCATCCGCCCGCTCTTCTTCCCCGGCGGCGATATCGGCCGACTCTGCGTTTGCGGCACGGTCAACGATCTCGCCATGCAAGGCGCGGTGCCGCGCTATCTCACGCTTGGCCTGATCCTCGAGGAAGGCCTGCCGCTGGCCGACCTGCGGCGCATCGTGGCATCCATCGCCGCCACGGCGGCGGAAGCCGGCGTGCAGGTGGTCGCTGGCGACACCAAAGTCGTGGAGCGCGGCGCGGGCAACGGCCTGTTCATCAACACCGCCGGTCTCGGGGTCCGCCGGCCCGGCGTGAATACACACATCGCCAACGCGCGGCCCGGCGACGCGGTGCTGATCACCGGCAGCCTCGGCGACCATGGCATCGCCGTGCTCAGCCAGCGGGAAGGGATCGCCTTCGCGACCCAACTGGCCAGCGACGTGGCGCCGCTGAATGGACTCATCGGCGCACTGCTGGAGACCGTGCCGGGAATCCACGTTTTACGCGACCCGACCCGCGGCGGCGTGGCGGCTGCCTTGAATGACATGGCCCGGGCCGCCGGCGTCGGCATCCGCCTGGATGAGACGGCTCTGCC
Source organism: uncultured Lentisphaerota bacterium (assembly GCA_903871765.1). Classification (GTDB taxonomy): domain Bacteria; phylum Verrucomicrobiota; class Kiritimatiellia; order CAIQIC01; family CAIQIC01; genus CAIQIC01. The sequence continues at coordinate 2,678 of CAIQIC010000241.1, read as the reverse complement.
TATCCGGCCGGAGGTGCATGGCGCGTGCAACCTGCTCGGCCTCGATCCGTTGGCGGTCGCCAACGAAGGCAAGGCGCTGGTCGTCTGTGCCGCGGCCGACGAGTCTGCCGCGCTGGCCGCGCTGCGCGCCCATGCGTTCGGCCGGGATGCCCGTCGCATCGGCACGGTGCTGCCCGCGCCCGGGGGTCAGGTGCTGCTGCACACGCGACTGGGCGGCGAGCGCCTCGTGGACGTACCGTTGGGCGATGACCTGCCGCGTATTTGCTGAGGCGGGGCGGCCGGTTTCGTTTCCCGATTTGCAAATGCCGGTCTTTGGTTTAGAGTTGGTCAAATGAAAGAGGAGGCTCCGTCATGCGATCCAAACTATACCTGGTGTTGCTGTCCGCCAGCCTGAGCGTGCTGTCCGCCCGCGCCGGCTGGGAATATACCGCCCAGACCAAGGCCGAAGGCGGCCCGCACAGCGACATGTTGGGCCAGACCGTCAAAGCGCTCGTGGCCGGGGACAAGGCCAAAATCGAGTTTGTCGAGAGCGGCAACCCGATGATGAGCGCCGGCAGTTACCTGCTCATCCAGGGCGCCGGCAAGAATATGGTCATGGTCAAACCGCAGGAGAAAACCTTCATGACCTGGAATATGAGCAACCTGATGGGCCTGGCCGGCGGCGTCATGGGCATGATGAACATGCAGGTCCAGGATCCCAAGGTGGAAAAATTGCTGGAGGAGAATGGCGGCCAGCTTCTCGGCTACCCCACCAAGCATTACCGCTTCCGCACCTCCTACATTATGTCGATGAGCATCATGGGCATGAAGCACACCACCTCCTCGGTGCAGGAAGAGGATCTGTGGGTCACCGCCGCGCTGCAGGATGCCGCCTTCAGCTTCCAAGCCCTGCAGCAGAACCTGAAAACCGGCAACGAGCAGTTGGATAAACTCGTCGCCGCCCAGAAAAACAAAGCCGAAGGATTGCCGCTCAAGACGATCAGCACCCACACCACCCGCGATGCCCGCGGCCAGGAGCAAGTGGTCAAAACCACGATGGTAGTGACGGCGTTGAAGTCCGCCAATCCGGCCGCCAGCGCGTTCCAGGTGCCCGACGGCTACCAGGAGACGCAGATGACGCTGCCCTTCGGCGGCGGGAAGAAAGGCGCAGGCGGCCAGAAGAATGGCGGCGAGGCGCCCGATCTCAAGAACCTGCTCGAGCAATTGCAGAAGGCGGCCCAGCCGGAACAATGACCTTAAGAAGAGCAATAAACTACGAAACACGCGAAAGACACGAAAAGTCTATTACGGCAGTAGATCTCGAAGTCAAACTGCTCATTTCAGGATAAACCTGTCTGGCACGACACGCACCACTTTCAGGTTGCCAGGCGTCCGGACAACAGCCAATCCATCAGCGCATCCGGCGCGCAGCGCCGCAGGATGGCCCCCATCCAAGCCACGGCAGTCACAGGATAGCGTGTGCGGGGCCGCGTAGACTCCAGCGCATGCCGGATTTTTTCCGCCACGGCTTCAGGTGGGGCCATGAACCGGTCGCGTCGTCGGGGTTCGGATTCGCCGGCGGCTTTCCGCTGATAGAGGCCCACGAACGGCGACTGCGCGTTGCTCAGATGCTGCCAGCCCAGGTTTTCCGCCGTGGCGCGGAATTCCGTGGCGATCGGGCCGGGTTCGATAATGGCGACGGCGACACCGGAGCCGCGCAACTCGATGCGTAGCGCATCGGACAATCCCTCCAGCGCGTACTTGCTGGCCACGTAAATGCCCATCAGCGGCAGCGGAATGCGGCCCAGCACGCTGCTGACGTTGACGATCCGTCCAAATCCCTGCTGACGGAACAGCGGGATGAACTGGTTGGTCAGATCCTGCAAGCCCAGCACATTGACCTCGAACTGGTGTTGCATCGCGGCGCGGCTGAGATCCTCCAGCGCGCCGGGCTGTCCGTAGCCGGCGTTGTTCACCAGCGCGCCCAGCCGGCCGTCGAGCCGCTGGAGGGCGACGGCGGCCGCCGTCCGGACCGAGGCACGGTCCGCCATATCCAGCGCCACGGGCGCGAAACCCTCCGCGCGCAGTTGCTCGAGGTCCGCCGGCCGGCGCGCGGTCGGAATGACCTGCCAGCCATGAGCGCGCAACAGCCGCGCGGTCACCCGGCCGATGCCGGTGGAGCAGCCGGTGACCAGCACCGATCGCGATTCAACACGTGGAACTTTCATAAAATACATTCTAGTTTTTCATCGCGCCAAAATCCAGCCTGTCGGTTCGGTCGTCTCGGTCTCCGCTGAATCCACAACTAACATTAGAGGTTCCGACCGGAACGTCCAGTGTTAAGTGGCGTTCCGGCCCGGCGCAGCAACGTGCGCTGTCATCCCCTTTCTGCTCGCGTTCCCCGCCCCGTTCCGGCATATTTCTAACATGAATAAGATAGTTGTGGGTCTGCTGATTACGCTCATGGCCGCCGCCACCGGTTCCATCCGGGCCAATCCGCCGGTCGCCACCAATCCTGCTCCCCGGATGATCTTGGAACTCACCGACGGATCCCGCGTGATTTGCACACCCGCGTTTGACCACTTCAAGCTGCAGACAGAACAAGCCAACCTGGAATTAAAGCTGTCGTTGATCCGCATGATCGAGTTCGACCAGGACCATCAGCTCGCCCGCGTCAACCTGTGCAACGGCGACCGGAT
>CAIQIC010000240.1 GCA_903871765.1 uncultured Lentisphaerota bacterium | reverse complement strand
TCACCGAAAGACAAACCCAAACCATAAAACTCGCGACACAAGCATCCTCCATAGAAATACCGCGAGAGCGGCGCCGCCGGTGACTATTCAAAACCGCACGGTGGTGGGTTGGCCGCTCCCGACTTTTTCAGCGGAATCAATATTCAACAATTGCAACACGCTGCCTGGAGGCCCAGCAAGCTTTACGGCTCCCCGAAGATCTCGTCGTAGCGGCTGGCCCAGTAGGAGATGATGATGTCCGCGCCAGCGCGCGCGATGGCGGCAGTGGCCTCCCGCACCATGCCCCGCAGGTCGCCCCACCCCCGGTCGGCCGTGGCGATCAGCATGGAATATTCGCCGCTCACGTTGTAGGCGGCCAGCGGCAACTGCGTCTGCTCGCGGAGGCGCGCCAGGATGTCGAGATAGAACAGCGCCGGCTTGACCATCAGCAGGTCGGCCCCCTCCCCTTCGTCCAGCAGCGATTCGCGCAGGGCCTGGCGCAGGTCGCCGTACGACGCCTGGTAGCCTTTCCGGTCGCCTTTTTGCGGCGCCGATTTCTCCGCCTCGCGGAACGGCCCGTACATCGCCGACGCGAATTTGGACGAGTAGCTCATCAGCAGCGTGTCCGTCAGGCGCGCGGCATCCAGCGCTGCGCGGATGGCCTGCACCTGGCCGTCCATCATCGCGCTCGGCGCCACGCCGTCCGCCCCCGCGGCCGCATGGGAGACCGCCACCTTCGCCAGGATCGCGTTCGCCCGGTCGTTATCCACGTCTCCTGAGGCTTGCAGCGGTCCGCAATGGCCGTGCCGCGTGTAGGCGCACAGGCATACGTCGGTGAAGATCACCAGGTCCGGAAACTCGCGCCGGAGGGCGCGCGCGGCCTGCTGCACCACGCCGTCCTCGTGATACGCGGCGCTGCCGGTCTGGTCCTTGTCCTTTTCCTCCGGCAGGCCGAAGAGCAGCACGCTGCCCACACCCATCCGGACGACGCGTTCGACCTCGGCCGGCAGCACGTCCACCGTCAGGCGGCTCTGCCCCGGCATGGCCTCGATCGGCTCGCGGCCGTTCTTTCCCTCCATGACGAACGTCGGCCACATGAATTTCTCCGGCCCCGGCAGAGCCGCATCGAACATGCGGCGCAGGCTTTTCGTCCGCCGCAACCGCCGCAGCCGAACCTGGGGATAGGCGCTCATGATAATTCCTCCATGGCCTGGTTCACATACCACTCCGCCAGCGCGGCCACGCTGGCCTCCACGGTCGCTTCCGGACTGACCACATCGGCGGCCAGGCCCTGGGCCTGCAGAATCGCCACCGTGGGCTGCCCGATGGCCAGGATGATCTTGCCCCGCAACGTCTCCCGGCGCCACAAAGCCACAAACGCTTCGACCGCCGATCCGCTGGCGAAGAAGACCGCGTCGAACTCCGGTCGCACATCATACGTCAAACGCTCGTTCCGGTACAGGATGCAATCCTCCACCACGGCGCCGAGTTCGCGCAAGGCGTCGGCCAGTTCGCCGCCGGCCTTGTCGGAGCGCAGGCGCAGCACCCGGACGCCGGGCGCGAGGAGACCGCCGGCCAGTTCCCGCAGCCCCTGCGCGCCAAAATCCGCCGGCGGTTCCGCGGCGGGCACGAGCCGGTATTTGCGCAGTTCCCGGGCCGTACCCGGCCCGCAGGTCATGAATTTGGGCAGTTGGCACGTATCGGTCCCGACCCGGTCCAGCACTTCGACAAAGCAGCGCACGGACGCGGGCGAGGTCAGCACGCACCAGTCATAGTCCGCCAGACGGCGCACGCATTCTAGCGCGGCGGGGTTGGGCGTGAGGCGGATCAGCGGGCGGCGGACGGGCCGGCCGCCGAAGTCGTGAACGGCGTCGGCGGCCTTGGCCTGCAGATCCTGACTGCAGGTCAGCAGAATGCGCCGGCCCTGCAGCGCGCCCGCGTCCTGCCGGAAGCCGAAACGGGTCACTTCGCCCACAAGCAACAGTCCGGGCCGGTCATCCGCAGCGTCTGCGGCGGCGCCCGGCGCCGCGGCAGCATTTCCCAGGCGCGCTTCCAGCGCGCCGAGCTCGGCGCGGATAATCGCCTCGTCATCGCGCCCGGCGTTGAACACCATGGCCGCGGGACAATCCGCCGACGTCCCGTCGGCGATCATCTGTGCGGCCACTTCGCCGACGATGCCCGCCGCCATGAAATACACCACCGGCAGCCGGGCGCGTTCGCTGCCCGTAATCGGACCCGAGCCCCCACCCTGCTGACGCGGTGTCAGGGCGCAAAACCCGCGCGACAACCCGCGCCGCGTGAGCAGCATACCCGTGCCCGTGGTCGCGGCGTTGAGGCTGCTCACGCCGGGGATGACGCGGTACGGCAACTGGAAGCGTTCCAGCGCCTCGAGTTCCTCGGCCAGCCGGCCGAACAGGCCGGGATCGCCGCCCTTGAGCCGGACCACCCGGTAGCCCTTGCGCGCCAGGTTGGGCAGCAGGGCGTTGATCTCCGGCTGGCTCATGCGGTGCTCACCGCAGCGTTTGCCCACGTCCACGCGCTGGGCGCCCGCCGGCAGCGCCTCCAGCAACGCCGGGTCCATCAGGGAGTCATAGAGACACACGTCGGCACGCCGCAGCGCGTCCACGCCCGCCACCGTACAGGCGCCGGCGTCCCCGGCGCCCGCGCCGACGAACGTCACCGCCTTGACAAACAAACTGCGCAGGCGCAGCCACCGCGGATCGCCGGCCTTGAAGGTCAGCGCCAGCACGCCCTGCCCTTCCGGCGCCGGCAAGTCGTCCAGCGGGATCCACTCCGTGATCCGCCGGTCCAGGCCCAGCCGGTTCAAGGCCGCGCCCGCCATGATCAGCAGATCGAACGCGCCTGCGTCCAGTTGGGCCAGGCGCTCCTCGATGTTCCCGCGGATGGGCAGCACCTGCGCGGC
>CAIQIC010000239.1 GCA_903871765.1 uncultured Lentisphaerota bacterium | reverse complement strand
GGGAAGCCGTGCGGGCCGATGTCACCGCCACCATCGGCCTGCCCAAGCTGGGGCTGGTGGAGACTTCCGCCCTGGAATATGTCGGCACCCTGGAAGTGGTGGATATCGGCATTCCGCCCGCCCTCGCCGCCGAGTTCCCCAGCGAAACCGAGCGGGAACTGATTTTTCGCACGGATTGCCAGGCGCTGCTGCCGCGCCGCCCGCGGGCGGCGCACAAGGGCCGCTTTGGCCACGTGCTGTTGCTGGGCGGCGCGCGGGGCTACGCCGGCGCGATCACCCTGGCGGCCCGCGCGGCCAGCCGCGCCGGCGCCGGGCTGGTCAGCGTGGTGACGCCGATCAGTATCGCGCCGATTGTGGCCGGCGCCGCGCTCGAGAGCATGGTGCACGGCGCGGAGGAAACCGAGCTGGGTTCACTGGCCGCCGACACCTGGAAAAATTACTGCAAGCCGCTGGAGGAAAACCTTTCCGCCGTGCTGATCGGACCGGGCCTGACGCGGGAGCCGGAAAGTCTGGCGCTGGTCCGCTATGTGCTGCGCTCCTGTGACGCGCCCCTCGTGCTGGATGCCGATGCCCTGTCGGTGCTGGCCGGGCAGCCGGATTGGCTGAACAAGGCGCGCAGTCCGGTGGTGATCACCCCGCATCCGGGGGAGCTGGCCGCGTTGTTCGGTCAAACCGTGGAGGAGGTCCAAGCCGATCGCTATGGCATGGCCTTGGCCGCAGCCAAGTTCGCCAACGTCACGGTGGTACTCAAGGGCGCGGGCACGCTGGTCGCGGAGAAGGGCCAACCGACGGCCATCAACCTCACCGGCAATCCCGGCATGGCCACCGGCGGCGCCGGCGACGTGCTCGCGGGCATCCTGACCGCGCTGCTCGGCCAGGGTTTGGCGCCCTACGACGCCGCGCGGCTCGCCGTCTATCTGCACGGCCGCGCCGGCGACATGGTCGCCTGGCGCAAAGCCCAGGCCGGCCTCATTGCCGGCGATCTCGTGGACGAATTACCCTTCGCCTTCCGCGACATCTCCGTCCGGTGACGTCCCGCTTCCGCCTACCGCATTCGCCTGTCCAGACGGTTACGTTGCTGCTAATCTGCGAAATCCTGAAATCTGTGGATGCCTTCTCCGGCTCTGTCGTTTTTTTTTCGTTTCTGCTCCTCCCCATAGGATCACTTTCATCCCTTCCAGGGGCAGGACCTTCAGCCTTATAGCCAGCCGTGGCGCAGGGCGATAACGTACAGCGCATGGTTGCAGGCGAGGCTGTACAACGCGGAACAAACATCGTCCAGCGTGATGCCCAGACCGCCCGGCAGCGCCTGGAGCTGGCGGGCGGGAAACGGTTTGATTATGTCAAAGAGGCGGTTAGTGACAAACGCGCCGATGACGACCAGCGGAGAGAACGGCAGACCGATCAGGCAAATGGGGAAGGTCAGGTATTCATCGGCGACCACGCAGGACGGATCCTTGATGCCGGCCGCCTTTTCGCCGGCCGTGCATATCGGGATGGCGAGGAGGCTGAGCAGGATGGCGGCGATGATTTGAAACGGCAACTCCGCCCCCAGTTGTTTCCCTGCCGCGTGAATCGCCCACGCCAGCGGCAGTCCCAGGAGACAGCCCGCGGTGCCGGGCGCGAACGGGCTATAACCGAGCCCCAAGCCGGAAGATAGCAGCAGCAGAACTCGTTGCATCCCATGGCCCTCATTGACCGCAGAATCATTTTTTCAAGGACGAAAAGGAAGTCATCCCTACAACAATTCCTTATTTTGCCGGCCGGCCGAATTCAAACTGGACCGCGGCCATCTGGCCGTCGGAGGTCAGCCACAGTTTGGTCTGGCCCAGCGGGGCGAGGGCCTCCAGCCAGGCGGTCCATTCGTTGAGCTGCTGGCGCTGGGCCTGGGACTGGCGCGGATCCTCGAGCAGCAGTTTGAGCGAATAGGTGGCCGCCACCGGCCGGAGTTCCTTCTGGGCGCGGGCCAAGTCAATCCAGCCATAGGCCGCGCCCCGCGAGATGTCGAGCCCGTCCGTCCAACGTGCGCTGCCAGCTTGGACTGCGGCTTCGGGCCGGTCATAGCGCGCGACCAGGTTGGTGAGCGAGCGCAGACTGCTGGCCATCAGCAGCCAGTTGTCGACGATGGCATAGGCGGGCCGCTCCTCGATCGGCAGCGCTGCAAAAAAGTTCTGCGCGGTGCCCTCGATGGCAACAACGGACCGCTCGCCCAGGCGCACCGCATGGGGAATCAGACCCCAACCTTGGCGGGCGTTGAGGCGGTCCATGATCACCCGGATAACCTGCAGGGTGGTGGCGCCGTCCTTGATCGGCAGGGCTGCGATCAACGCGGGCACGCGGAAGCCATACAACTGCCCGCCGTAGTCGCCGCCGACCAGCGCCAGCAGCAGGCGGTCGGAACGCTGAACCTTGACGAAAGCGCTTAGCATGCCGCCCCATTCCGGTCCCACCTGCTCCTCCAGCACGGGCAAAAGGGACTGCGAACGGATCATCGCCACGGCCACCGGCAGATCGCCCAGCACGCGTTCGAGCCCGTCCGCCTCCATCGGCTTGCTGCCGGCCTTGATGGGCGGCAGGGGATACTTGACGCAGAGCTGGCCCGCGGCATAGCCGCCTTCGACGGCTGTCAGCGAGTACATCATCGTCGGCAGTTGGTTGGTCACGCCCAACTGACCGCGGAACGCATTGAGATCCATCCAGCCGTGGTCCGGAGCGGCAGGCTCCAGGCACCAGAAGTCGGTGAGCTTGGCCTGTCGGCTGGCCGCCAGCGAAGGCCGCTGGCCGTCGAAGGTTTCCAGCATCGCCAGCATCGCCGTATCGTCGGTGGCGAGACAGCCGAGCAGCATGCCTTCCACCAGCGCGACGGACAGTTTCACGCCGGGCTTGAGGCCCTGCGGTTGCACGGTCCAGAACGGTGTGCCGGCATGCGGCGCATGGCGGACGAACCCGGGCACCCGGGTCCAGGTCAACTGCCAGCGGAGCACCTGGCTGCGGCCGCCGAGCCAACTGGCCACGAGCCAGGCCGGGTTTTGGCTGCCGCCGAGACGGGGCGTGTAGGCCACCACCAGATCCCGCTCCGCGAGGCGCCGGACCCAGGCCAGCACGTCCGGCTGGCTGGCCAGCGCCGGCAACGCCGCCGGCTCCGCCCCCATGGAGGTGGCGACGCTTTGCAGCAGCGGGTTCCGCATCAGCGCCGGCCAGCGCGCCGCCAGATTGCGGTGCGCGCTGACCAGCGTAGCCTCGGCGGGGATGGCGCGGTACAAGTTGTCGGGGCGGTAGGGCACATAGAACAGCCAGACCGCGCCCAGCGCCAGGCTCAGCAGCAGCGCCATCCAGACTATGTGGCGGCGCGTTTTCAACAGCGCAGGGCCCCCACCAGTTCCTTCACGGTGCCCAGGTTGTGCCGGATGAGATACTCCCGCAGCCCGTCCATCACCGTCAGCGCGGTGGTCGGCTCGGAGAAATTCGCGGTGCCGATGGCGACGGCGCTCGCGCCGGCGATGATGAATTCCACCGCGTCCGCCGCGGAGGCGATGCCGCCCATGCCCACGATCGGAATGCGCACCGCCTGCGCCGCCTCCCAGACCAGCTTGAGCGCAATGGGCTTGATGGCCGGCCCGGAGAGCCCGCCTGTCCGGTTCCCCAGGACCGGCCGGCGGGTCTCGATGTCAATCGCCAGCGCCGGGATCGAATTGATCAGTGAAATCGCGTCGGCCCCTTCCTCCTCCGCCGCCTGGGCGAAGGCCTTGATCTGCGAGAGGTCCGGCGCGAGCTTGGGGATCAACGGCAGCCGGGTCTTCAGGCGCACGGCGGCCAGCACCCGCCGGAACATCGGCAGGTTGGTGCCGAAGGCCGTGCGGCCCTCCTTGACGTTTGGGCAGGAAACATTGAGCTCGAGGGCCGTCAGGCCGTCCGCCGCGCTCAGCCGCTCCGCCACGGCCGCGTACTCCTCGACCGTCCGGCCCCAAATGTTCACGATCACCGGCACGTCAAACTGCCGCAGGAAGGGCAGATAGTCGCGCAAGAAACCTTCCGCGCCGGGGTTCTGCAGGCCGATGGCGTTGATCAGCCCGCTGGCCACCTCGACGGTGCGCGGCGGCGGATTGCCGCGCCACGGTTCCAGCGAGATGCCCTTGACGACCAGGGCGCCGAGCCGGTTCAGGTCCACCAGGTCCGCGTACTCCGGCCCGTAACCGAAGGTGCCGGAGGCCACCATCACCGGATTTTTCATCCGCACGCCGCCGAGGTTGACGCTCAGGTCGGGAGAGTTCAGGCTCACGACTCCTCCTCCCATTGAATCTGACGGCATTCGAAGACCGGGCCTTCCTTGCAGGAACGGACCCACACCCAGTCGCCGTCCGGCGCCTTGCATTTCACGACACAGGTCAGGCACGCGCCGACACCACAGCCCATGTGGCGGTCCACCGAGAGCCAGGCCGTCCAGCCGCCGGCTTGCGCGCGGTCGCCGACGGCCTGTAGCATGCCGTTGGGGCCGCAGGCGAAAAATTCCGGCGTGCGGCTCTGCCGGCCTTCGCCCAGCCAGGCGTCGAGCACGTCGGTCACCAGGCCGCGTACGCCGCGCGTGCCGTCCTCGGTGGCGATATGCGCCGGCCAGCCGAGCGCGGTGAAGTCCTCGATGCCCAGGATGTCCTGGGCGCTGCAGCCGCCGACGAAGACCATCCCCTGGCGCGGCAGGCGCTGGGCGACGAGGTAGAGCGCGGCCATGCCGTAGCCGCCGGCGACCAGGACGGGTACGCGCTCGGCGGGGCCATCGAGCGGGAAGCCGTGGCCCAGCGGGCCGATGAGGCCGACGGTTTGGCCCGCCGCCAGCGCAGCGAGCGCCGCCGTGCCGCGGCCGACCGTTTTGTAGAGGATCGAAAGCGTGTCGGCCTGCGCCTGGAACACGCTGAACGGCCGGCGCAACACGGCGTCGTTCAGCCGCGGCACGCGCACGTGGACAAACTGGCCGGGTTGGACCTGCGGCGCAATGCCGGGCGCGGCCACCTTCAGCAGCCGGTACCCGGCGCCGTAGTCGCGATGTTCCAAAATCAGGACTGTTTCCAATTGCATGGTCAATCATCCGGCCGGGCCGCTGCGCGCACCGCTTCCGGTCGGCACGGTCCCGGCCACTGCTCGCGCGGCAGTGTGCGTGGTTTCCGCGGCGCCGTCAATCCGAAGAAATCCGAAATAAAGCTTGTGCCGGCGCGGGCGGCTGGTATAGTTCGCCCCAGTCCTCCCGTGGAGGACGGAAGCGAGCGCAGCCCGGCCTCCCGGGTCTGCCCAAGCGGATTATCCTGCGAAGCAGGATGAATAACGGAGGAAGCTATGGCTGCCATGCCGACGGGGCAAGCCCGTCTGACGGTAAACGTGCAGGACCTGCTGGACGCGGGTATGCACTTTGGTCACCAGACCAAGCGGTGGAATCCCAAGATGAAGCGCTATATTTTCGGCGCGCATAATGGGATTTACATTATTGACCTTGAAAAAACCCTGCCCCTCCTGCTCCGGGCGCAGCAGTTCATCTACGACACGATTATCCGCGGCCGCCCGGTGCTGCTCGTGGCCACCAAACGGCAAGCCCAGGAGCCGGTGAAGGAAGTGGCCGCCCGGTTCAAGCAGCCGTGCGTGGTTACGCGGTGGTTGGGCGGAACGCTGACCAACAACCAGACCATCCGCCGCAGCGTCGCCCGTATGCGCGAATTGGAGAAGATGGAAACCGACGGCACGATGAACAGTCTGCCGAAAAAAGAGGTGTCCCGCCTGCGCCGCGAGTTGCAGAAGATGCAGTACAACCTCAGCGGCATCGCCGACATGGAGAAGTTGCCCGGCGCGATGTTCGTGCTGGATATCAACCGCGAGGCCAATGCCGTGGCCGAGGCCAGCCGGTTGAAGATCCCCGTGGTCGCGGTCGTGGACACCAACTGTGATCCGGACGCGATCGACTACCCCATTCCCGGCAACGATGACAGTCAGCGCGCCATCAAGCTGATCGTGGACATCGTGGGACAGACGATTGAACAGGCCCAGGCCGAGTACAGCCGCGTCGCGGCCGAAGAGTCCCGCCGGCGGTCCGCCGCCGAGGCGAAGGCCAAGGTCGAGGAAGAAGAACGCAAGGCCAAGGAGCGCGTGGCGCGCAAGGCCAAAGCCGACGCGGAAGCCAAGGAAAAGGCGGATAAGGCCAAGAAACCGGAAAAGGCCGAAAAGAACGCCAAGGAAGCCGGCGAGCCGAAAGCGGTCAAGAAAACGGTCAAGGCCGAAGCCGAGCCGGCGCAGGCTCCGCACGTGCCTGCGGCCGAAAGCGCTGCCGCACCCGCCGCCGAGTGAGGGTGACCGCGCCGCAGTGCGATCAGGTTGGCCATGAAGAAGTACGGTTAGGAGTTGAAAAGAAAGTGGGCATGATATGACGGAAGTTAGCGCAGCATTGGTCAAGGAATTGCGCGACGAAACCAGCGTTGGCATGATGGACTGCAAGAAAGCCCTCGTGGAAGCTGGCGGGGACAAAGCCCAGGCCATTAAATTGCTCCGCGAGCGCGGGCTGGCGGTGGCGGGCAAGAAGGCCGCCCGCGTGGCCAAGGAGGGCGTGGTGGCCGCCGAAATTCTGCAGGGCGGACGGGTCGGTGTGATGATCGAAGTGAATTGCGAAACCGACTTTGTCACGCGCAACGACAGTTTCAAGGAACTCGTCAAGCAACTGCAGGCCCTGGCCCAGACTGCACCGGACAATATGCTGGCCACGGCCGCCCGGGAACTGGTGGTGGCCAAGATCGCCTCGATCGGCGAAAACATCATCGTGCGCCGTAATATCCGTTACGAGGTGCAGGGCGAGGGCGTGGTGGCCAGCTACATTCATCTCGGCGGCAAGGTCGGCGTGCTGGTCGAGGTGGGCTGCGGCCAGGCCGGAACGCGCGCCCGGGACGAATTCCGGGAACTGGTCAAGGATCTCACACTCCATATCGCCGCATGCAACCCGCAGTATCTGGCACGGCAGGACGTGTCCGCGGCCGTCCTGCAGTCGGAGAAGGAGATCTACGCCAAACAGGTCCAGAACAAGCCCGCCAACATCGTGGAGAAGATTGTCGTCGGTAAGCTGGAAAAATTCTACGCGCAGTCCTGCTTGGTTGAACAGGGCTTTGTGAAGGATCCCGAGCAGTCCGTCACCGAATTGCTCGCCGCCCGGGGCAAGCAACTGGACGACCAGTTGGTGATCCGCCGTTTCGCGCGCTTCCAGGTCGGCGTCGAATAAAACGCTGCGCTGCGGCGGCCCTTTTCCGGAGGTGGAAAACGGCCGCCGCATTTTTTTTCCTCCGGCCGCCCGGCGGGCAGAATCCGGAAAGCTACACGATGAAAATAGATGGCGTGATTTTCGATTGGGATGGCGTGGTGGTCGCATCGGCCGCCCTGCATGTCGCCAGTTGGACGCAGCTCGCGGCGGCGGAGGGTCATCCGCCGCCGCGCGTGCCGGGTCTCGGCGGATTGGGGCTCAAGGGCGAACTGGTGGTGGCCGAATTGCTGCGCTGGACGCAAGAGCCGGCCGAAATCCAGCGCCTGTTGCGGCGCAAGGAGGAATTATTTCGTGAGCGGGTGTTGCGCGGCGAGCTGGCGGCGGTGCCGGGGGTGCAGGCCTTCTTAGACGCCTTACGGACCGCCGGCATTCCGGCCGCCGTCGGTTCCTCCGCGCCGCGACAGAACATCACGGCCTGCGCGGCCGCGCTGGGGCTCACCGGCTGCTTTGCCGCGGTGGTGGCAGCGGAGGACGTCGGCCGGGGCAAACCCGATCCCGAGGTTTTCCTGAAGGCGGCGGAACGCCTGGGCTGCCCGGCCCGTCACTGCGTGGTGTTCGAAGACGCGCCGGCCGGCCTGGCCGCTGCCTGCGCCGCCGGGATGGCCTGCGTCGGCGTGCTGACCACGCGGCCCCGGGAGGAACTGCCCGGCGCCGACCGCTACATCCATTCCTTCCACGACATCGGCGTCGCGGATCTCGCGGCCATAACGGACGGCTGAAATCCGCCCGCGAAAAAAAACGGCCCGCCCGCAGGCCAGGGGAGAGCCGTCAAGCCGTCGGATTCGGCGCGGATTTATAACTGGGATGCCGGCGTGGTCTCGCTCGCCGGCTTTTTGACGGAGTGACTGCCCGTCTTGCCCTTGGTTTTTGTTGTCTTTGACGTTGTTTTGGGCGTGGTCTTTACGCCCTTCGGTTTTTCCCCGCCCGCGGGCTTGCCGGCCTTGAGCTTCTCGATTTCCTGGGCGCTCCGGCGCAGGACCAACTGCCAGGCCTGCATCTGCTCATTGGCATGGGTCAGTTCGGTTTCCTTCAGGGCCAGGGTGTTCTGCAGCGACGTCACTTCCTGCCGGGCTTGGGCGAGCTGCTGTTCGTTCGCCGTGAATTTATCCTGCAACTGCTGATACTGTTCCTTGGGCACGCCGCAACCGCTCAACGCCAACGCTGCCGCTGCCACGCACACCGATCGAATCATCGTCTTCATGGGTTCC
>CAIQIC010000238.1 GCA_903871765.1 uncultured Lentisphaerota bacterium | reverse complement strand
TTGGGGGAGCGGCGGCTTCTCGGTTCCCCTGGATCTCAATGGCAACACACTCATCATCGACGCCGGCTGGAACACGCCCCGGTACGCCACCGGCGCCATCTCCGGCAACGGCGCCGTGGTTATCTCAAGCAACCCCGACCTCTACATCGATGGCAGCACAGGCAACACCTACACCGGCACAACCACCATCTCCGACGCCAGCGTGACACTCTCCAAGACTTCCGGCGACGCCCTGTGCAGCGGTCCCATCACGATGAATGCCAAGGTGAATCTGATCTGGGCCGCCAATGATCAGATCAGCGACTCCTCGGACGTTTCCCTCGTCGGTTCCGGGGCCGTCCTCAAGCTCGCCGGTCACTCGGACACGATCCACGGCCTGTCGCTGGACACCGGCACGTCCGTGGACACCGGCGCCGGCGGCGTGCTGACCGTCACCAACCTGATTGTTGCCGGCGTGACCAACGCCCCCGGCACCTATGACTCCGGCAACTCCTCCTTCGTCACGGGCAGCGGCCGCGTGATCGTAGTGCCCGCCATCGCCCCGCCCGAGGCAGCGACCGGGCTGACGGCCACGGCGGGCGATGCCCAGGTGGGCTTGAGTTGGAACGCAGGTCTCAACGCCACCGGCTACCTGGTGCAGCGGTCGCTGACGAGTAATGCGTTCAGCACCGTGGTAGGCGGTACCGCGGACGTGAACGCGACGAACTTCACGGACACCGCGGTGACGAACGGCGTCCTGTACTGGTACGTGGTGACGTCCACCAATGCCGCCGGTGAGAGCGCCAACTCGGCGCCGGTCAGCGCCCGTCCGCTGCCGGCGGTACTCCCGCAGCCGGCCTTCAAGAGTGACAGCGACGGCTATGTGCTGCACCTGGACTCGGGCACGGCCACGTTCACCTTTGATGTCATGGGCGGGTTGCAGTACCGCGTGGAGTCCACGGAAGATCTGACGCCGCCCATCACGTGGACGCCGATCCCCGGCGGCTGGTATCCCGCCGTCAGCAATGGGACGATGCAGCTTTCGGATCCCGACGCGACGGGCACCCAGCGTTTCTACCGCATTGCCGTGGAAGTACAACCCTGAGTTGAGCGGGCGGGTGTTAAGCTGAAAGCCCTTCCCTTGGAAGGAGGAGTTAGAGGCCGGGCGCATCCTTCAAGCAAAAGCCGAGTGGCTCCCAAGTGGCTCCCAAAAAGGCAAAAGAGGGTTGTTTTTGGTTGTTTGGGCTGGCGTGAATTTTAACCAATAAACACGCGCTTCCCCCTGATTCTATTGTCGAAAAGGGTGGAGCCGGCTGAGGGACTCGAACCCCCGACCATCGGTTTACAAAACCGATGCTCTACCACTGAGCTAAGCCGGCAAGCGTTTGTATCATACGGCAAAGAGGAGCGGCGTTTCAAGTCGAAGTCTATCACGGAGGCAAGCGTAAGCGCAGTACCTGGCCGGCGCTGGCGAAGGCCAAGACATTTGCTGAACAGGAGCCGCTGCGCGTGGCGAACGAGGGCACCGCCGCCTTCACGCTGTCATTTAACCAGCGCATAGATGCCGCCAAGGCGATCAAGTGCTTACCCGCCGGCATGACCCTGATCAGACCTCGGAGGCTTCGCCAAGGCGGCTTTCCATTCGTCGCCGAGTTCCTGCACGGTGTGGCCGGTGCGTTGCTGCCAGAGGGCCTCGTCATACCGGCCGGCGCGGGTGACGGCGTTCAGATGCTTGACGATCAGCGGATCATAGGTCGTGGCAACCCAGTTCAGAAAATTAGCGGTGATCCGGTAGCTGGCGTCGTACCGGACGCGGGCGCGGTCGCGCGCGCCGATCTCGGCGCCGTGCGTCTGCGGTTCAAAGATGAACCAGCGGATGTAATCGGCGATCCCTTCCGTGACCCAGCCCGGCGGGGGCGTGGCGTTGGGCTTGCGCCGCGTCCGCCCATACTGCTGCACGACGTGCACCAATTCGTGGACGATCGCGCCTTTCGCCTCGCCCTTCAGGTTCTGCCGGCACCATGGGGCGGCACAGTACACCCGTGTCCCGCTGGTCCCCGCCACCAGGCCGGTCATGTCCGCGCCGAAGAAGATCCGGACATTCCGCGGCGCTTCATAGCCCTCGCCCGGCAGCAGCTTGACGATCCGCGGATACCACTCCCGCAGGACCGGCGCCAGTTCGGTGTGGGCCCAGTCCGTCAGATCCGGCGCCTCCGTGGTGTCGATCAGGAACCGGAACGTACCGCCCTCGGCCTCGACCATTTCGGCGCGGGCCGGCGGGGTAGCCACCGCGTCCGGCGCCGGCCCGTTGTGCGCGAGCACGTCAATCTCGCTGAAAAACGTGTTGCCGAAGGGATCGTTTGTTTCGGTCGGGGCGATGTCGAGCAGCAGATAGCGATACGGGCCGAGGCTGCCGGTTGAGTCGGAGATGCTGACGCCATACTGCCCGCCGGGTTCGTCGCCCTTCGGCCGCGTGTCAACGTGCGCGATCTGTTTCCAGTGGTCCGGAGCCGCGGCTTGCGTGTTGCTGGCGTAGAGCGTGTACACTTGCGGACCACGGTCGCCGTTATGCCACGAGTAAGTGTTGACCTGCTTGATCGCAAGGACGCGGCCCAGATCAATCTGCACCTGGCCGCCGGCCGTTCCGGCGGCAAAGAAGAAATTCTCGCGGGGCGCATCTTCTGTGCGCGGCAGTTGTCCGTCGTGCAGGGTGTCGAGTCCTCCGCTGTTGGCGTCCTTTTGGCCGGCGATGAGGGTGAACACGGCCTGCGCGGCGGCGTCGTTGCGGGCCGGGGCGGGGACAAGCTTGAACCGGAAATCGGTGGTCAGGTCGTTGCGCTCGTTGACCACCTGGACCGCGGCGAACGCAGCGGAGGCCCATAGCAGCGCGGCCACGCTCAACCGGAGTCTCTGGATCATGGAATCATCTTCCCCGGGGCTGACGCCGACTGACCGGGATGCCGCCGCGCGCCGGGCGCGATGTTATTACATCGGCGTGGCCGGGTTGGGCCGCGATTTTGGAATCGCTTATCAGGCGGTGGCGCACCCGCCCGCTGGGACTGACCTGCAGAATCGCTTTCATGGTGGAGACGATGCCATGACAGGACCGGAAAGGCAAACGTGGCGTTGAAGCAATCGTCGGGGTATCCGGGGCATGGCGGGTGAATCCCCCATGCGCCGGGACATGATGGCAGCGCTAGGGTGAAGATGACAACTCCAACTCGTGCAGTTCAGGACCAACCAAATGGCTGACGCGCACACCGGCTGTATAAAGCACCACGCCAAACCCGACCAACACAAGCAACAAAATTGCAAAAGCCCACCGATGGTGAGTCTCAAAACGCTTTAATGTGGGCGCATAGGCCACCAGCCCCAATAGTGCCGCGACAATAATGACCGCATCCACACTGACGCGCTGCCAATAGCTGCCGCCCAAATGTAACCACATCCCAAATTCATCAAAGGTCAACCCCAGGGCCACGCCGTAGATCAGCGCGGCAGCCTCGGCAGCCCGTCCATCGGGTCTGGTAAACAAGACGTAGCCACACACACCCGACAGCAGAAAAATACCATAGTTCAGATGATGGACATGCGTTCCTTGGAGAAAGCAGTACAGATTGGGGATGCAGTGGGACATGATGAGAAACACGACAGACCGGGACAGGATGAAGGTCAAGACGAAGCCAAAGAAAGTCCTTTGCGCCAGGCGGTCAAAGGTTTCCTTGGCGGTCCGCGGTGTCGTTGAGCTACTCAAATGAGCTTGCATTGGACCCAGGCTTCTTCGTCGCACTCGTAGATGGCTCACAGCCTGTGGCGCCCGTGGCCGTGTTGGTCCACGTGCCGCTGGCCCCCTGCGCGGTTCCCGCCGCCAGCGCGACGACAACCAGGGCCACGGAGCGAACAAGGATTGCTCCCCTTGTCATCCGCCCTTGAAAACCATTGGCGGAATGATAAACCCGCTGGGGCGAATGGCAAGCGTTTTTGTGGTCGGCGGGGCATTTAACGGCACCGCAGGCGGATTCCGCGCAAGAACCTGAGACCCAAGTCTGCCGCTACGGTGGCGCATCCACTGACTCGGCTTCGATACGATAGAAGCGCTGCGTCGTACCCAAGATTGTAATATCAGTCAGATTAGTTGCCTCGTTACCGACGGACACGGGCATCCAGGCGCCAGAGTTCAGGTCTGTCTTCCATGTGCTCTCCAGCAGATCATCTTTGTAGACGATGCGGTATTTGACACCGTTGGTGCCCATAAACGAGATCGTAGCCGACCCTGCGTCCGGGTTCACGCTGAATGCGCTGCTGCCGCCCAGGAAGGTCGGCGGCGGCACCTGCCAGACGCTGATTAGTTGGTTGGTGCTGCTGGAGCCGAGGGCGTTGCTGACCGTCAGCGTTGCCATTGCGGTGTAGGAGCTATTGCTGACGGCGTAGGTGTAGGTCAAGTTGGTGCTGGTGATGTTGGTGTTCCCGCCGTCGCCGAAGTCCCAGTGGCGGTTGGTGATGTTCGTGCCCCCATCCGACGATTTGTCGGTGAAAGTCACCTGCAAGGGCGCGAAGCCGTTGGTCGGCGCGGCGGTAAAATTCGCGATCGGCGACCATGACGTGGCGATGATCTGATCGCGATAGCACGACACGTCAACCGCGTAGGTGGCGTTTCCGAAAACCGCGGTGCCGCCCCACTGGTTGGAATAGGTACCAATCGTGAACATGATGCCGGCGAGTTCCCACGTGTCACCGTTCTGGCTGAAAACCCCGCCGCCGGAATCGTAGAGCGCCCCCTGGGCTTCGTTGACCGCGTTATCGAAGGTGGTGTAGAGGGAATAGCTGGTGCAGAGGGGGGAGATGGTCGACACGAGATCCGTGCCCGCAACCGTGTTGGTGCCCCAGCGTTTGGCCGCGGTGTAGTTCCAGGCATAGCCGGAGAAGTTGACCGCGCCCGAGAAGTTAGTGGTAAACCAGCTCCATGAATTGGTGTCGACGTACCATATGTTCGTCTGGATGTTGCAACCGTAGCCGTTGCCAATCATGGTCACGGCCGTGCCATTCGTTGGCGACGTGGCACAAAGGGTGAGGTTGGTGGCCAGCGGCGGCGCGCTGCTGAGCCTGACCATGGCGAGGTCGGCCTTAGTGCTGTCGGCGTTGGTCATCTGGGTCCAAGTGTTCAGTTGGATGTCATAGGAGCTGCCGTTGAGCATGAAGTTGGTCGGCGTGTCGCCATATACGTGACTCGCCGTGATCACCCAGTTGTTGTCGAGATAGACCCCGGTGGTGTTCGCGCCGTTGGTCCCGTGGATCGTGCCCACATAGGACCAGCCCTGATCGCCGGCCGGCGCGTTGGTGTTGGTCAGGCCGCCGTCGCCGACGATCACGAGCGCGCGGGCGGACGGCAGCCTGAGCAGGACCCCCAGCAGGCCGATCATCAGCCGGGCAACAAACTTCATAACAACTTTCCCCCTGTCATGAGGCTACGGGCAGAATGTACCATGGCCTGACGCTGAATTCCATCCCGGTCGGGACGACCGCAGCATCCTGATCTCCATTGGTAAGAAACTCCACGTTTGCCTTTCCGGCCCCGTCATGGCATCGTCGCTGCCATGCAAGCTCTGCTTCAGATCGGCCCCCACCGGGAAGACGCCCGGACCGCTTGAAAAGCGATTGCGTGCCAGTGTGAGGTGGAATCCGACCTGTGCAACAGTCCGAAAGGAACCCAGGATGAAGCAAGCAACCCGATCGTTCACGCTGGTGATCGCAGCCGCGCTGGTCATGGCCGGCAACGTCCCCGCCGCGGAAGC
>CAIQIC010000237.1 GCA_903871765.1 uncultured Lentisphaerota bacterium | reverse complement strand
CGCACCGTGGTCAACCGCGGCTACGATGTGCAGACGGCGGACCTGGCGTTAAAGGCGGATTCTCCGCTCAATCCGTTCAAGCAGGACGTTCGCGTCTCGTTGATCGAGGCGGCTCCGCTCCTGGGCGAGGGGTACAACGAAGCGCGGATTGAATTCGGCTCCGCGGTGCTGGGTTTGCTGCTCAAGCTGCCGGCGGACTGGCGGGCGGCGCTGGATGCGCAGTACGCCCACAACCTCGCCAAGTATCGGGGCCTGGCCGGCGCGGATGCCACCCGCTGGCAGCAACTGGTCGATGCGGGCCTCTACAATCCGCTGCGTGACACCCAGGTCCGCGGCCCACCGCCAGACTTCTATGATCACGTGCTGATCTATTACGGCGAGCGGGGGCGGTTCGTGACGCTCGGCAACTACGACACGGTGGACGCCTCGGTGCGGATCACGAATCAATCCTTGGTGCTGCCGACCGGCCTGGGCGCGGCGAATTTCGGCGCCGACTACCGGCGAATGCATCTGGCGGATTATACGAACGTGCAGCGCTTTGGCGATGGCACGCTGGCGGCGGACCCAGTCCAGTGGCAGGGACGGATCCTGCAACGCTACAGCGCATTCGGCGAGTTGCAGGCGCCGCTGCTGCCGCCGCGCCGGCTCCCGCACTGGCTCCGCAAAGTCGAGACCGACGTGGCCGTGCGGTACGTGGCGGCGGACACGGGCAAGGAAGCCTATGTGGCGCCGACGGGCGGACTGAAGGTGGACTTCGCCGGAGGGTTTTCGCTGCGCGGCAGTTTTACTACTTCGAATCGTTATCCGACGCCCTACATGAGCAAGCAGGCAGCCGTGCCATCCGATGTTGGCTCCGGGGAGGTCAGCTACACGTCGATCAGCGATCCACTGCGCAATCAGAACTACAACGTGCTGGCCCGGGAGGCGATCAACCCGGATCTGCGGCCGGAGTCGGCCGTCACCCAGACGGCGGGGATTATTTTCCAGCAGGGCCGGGAGCATCGCTTCCGGGTGGCGGTGGACTTTGTCGATACCCGGAAGACCAATGAACTCATCAATTTGGATTCTCAGACGCTGATGGATCTGGAATCGCTGTTTCCCGGGCGCGTGATCCGGGGGCCGCTGCAGCCGGGCGATGAACACACGGTCGGCCCTGTCATCTCGCTGCTCACGGGCAGGATCAACGCCGCCCGGCGACACTCCCAGAACTGGAATGCCACGATTGATTACGCATGGGCGAAGTGCCTTGGTGGCACGCTCGGCCTGTACGGGCGGCTGGTCTGGTTCCAGCGCTTCGATCGCAAGGTGTTTCCGGATTCTCCGGTGGTGGATGAACTGCGCCTGCCTGACGGGTGGGTGACGGGCCTGCTCAAGTATCGCGCCAATTTCGGCGCCGGTTGGTCCGGCAAGGATTACGGTTTCGGCCTGGACGGGCATTACTTTGGCTCGCGCATCCTGCCGGCCATCGAGTGGCCGAACCAGGGCGGCGACCGGATTGAACACTGCTGGCAGTTCGACACCTACCTGCAAAGCGACCTGGGCCGCTGGCTGCCGTGGCAGAGCTCCCGCTTCGGCCTGCGCGGGCAGGTGCGCGTCAACGATCTTTTCGGCGCCCACCTGCCGAAATATGCCAATGATCCTTCAGGCGCGGGCGTGCAGCCGTACGGCGACTGGCGCGGGCGCACCTACTCGCTGTCGCTGGCCGCCACGTTCTGAGCGCGCGGCTGGGCTTTGATCATACCCGGAGGCGAGTCACGCCGGCGCCGGCTGGCGTTGGGCGGAAAATATCTCACTGGAATGATCCGTTTGGGGG
>CAIQIC010000236.1 GCA_903871765.1 uncultured Lentisphaerota bacterium | reverse complement strand
GTTCCATGAAGATGCGTGCCCCAGCCTGGTCGGCGTTGTCGACCTGGATGCCGGCGCTCTTGCCGTAGGTCTGGATCATGAAGTCGCGCAGAATGGCGCGGGAAGGCCCGGTCAGTTCCAGGACCGGGCTGGAGCCTTGGGCGCCGCCCCATTGTAATTGAGTCGTAGCACCGTCGCCGATGATCTGCACGTCGGCATTGGCCGGGATGGTCAGCGTGGACAGGATGGTGTACGTGCCCTGGGCCAGATGAACCACGGGCCGCTGGCCACTGAGGGCGGCGGCTTGGTTGATGGTCGTCTGAATGGTGCTGGCGCTGGAGCCGGCGGCAACCTCGAACACCGTGCGGTTGTTGTCGGGCAGCACGCCGGGCAGGGTGGGCGCGGAGACGGTGATGGAACTGCGGGCCACGGTCTGGTTGTCGACGTTGATGAAGCGGGCTGAGCCGGAGCCGCCGGTGACCGTCATCGGGTTGCTGACGGTGAAGGTATTGCCGACGGCGATCATGTCCGGCACGTCGTAGCTGTTCTGCACGACGGCGGCGCCGGTGGCCCCGCTGCGGCTGGCAATGACGTTGTCGATCAGCAGGATCGGTCCCATGGTGAGGATACTGATCGCGGCGTCGGAAGTGGTGTCGGCGATGGTATTTCCCTGAAACGTGATCGGGGAGCCATTCTGCCAGGCGGACACCGTGGTGAAGAACTGCTTGGAGCCGATGGAAGTATTGTAGCGGAACGAGAACAGGCCGAAGTTGCTGATGTCGATGTCGGCGTTGGTCGAACGCTGGAACAGCGAGCCGAACACGTGGAAGTTGCCCGCGCCCGGATTGTTGGAGACACCGTCGTAGTTGTCCGCGAACGTGCAGTACCAGATGAACCAATCCAGCGCGTTGAAGTTCTTCAGGATGATGCCCGCGCCGGTATGACGCAGGAACCGGCAGCGCAACACCGAGCTTTCCGCTGCACCCAAGTCGTTGTTGCCGCCGCGGATACCGTAGCCGGCGTCCTGGAAGACGTCATCGGCGTACTCGTTGCCGGTGTCGAAGTACTGGCCCTGACCGTAGCCGGTCAGCGATTGATCGACCAGTACCCCGGCGGTTCCCGCCCCGTTAAAGGTCAGGCGGTCGAACCGACTGTAGGCCACGCCGTCGATATGCAGCAGCACCCCACCAGAGGCCCCGCCCCATTTCAACGTGGTCGTGCTCGGGTCGGCGCCGATGATGCTGACATACTGCTGCGATTGGAGGGTCATGGTACTGGTGATGCGGTAGGTCCCGGCGGGGATATACAACACCGCCGCGTGGCCGCTCTTGCCGAGGTCGTTGAGGGCCGATTGCAGTGCGCTGGTGTCATCAGCCACGCCGTTGCCCACAGCGCCGTAGTTGGCCTTCAAATCGGCCCAACTGCCGAATGGCCCGTTGAATTCATCCGCCGGCAGGCTGGAAACGGTGGCCGAGGGTGTGGTAGCGCAGCCTTGGGCGCTGGAGGAGGAGTTGTTGCCGGCGTTATCATAAGCCGCGATGGTGTAGCAGTACTGCGTGGTCGGCACCAACCCGGTATCCACGTAGCTTGTCGCCGCAGTCG
>CAIQIC010000235.1 GCA_903871765.1 uncultured Lentisphaerota bacterium | reverse complement strand
TTTTGCATTCGTCATTGTTTCCGAGTGGGCTGACCCGGATGTTGTGATCCGCTATTATTGGTGGCTCGCTCTTTTTGGAGTCGGCCTAACATTTGGTATATTTGGCCGATGTCCGATACTTCATACAAGCCTTGTCAACGGACTGGGAATTTTCGTGGTACTATTTCTAAACATGTTTCCATGGATTATTGATGCTAAAATACCGTTCTGGCAATTATTTATGTTTTTTGGGTGGTTTAGCATCTTTATGTATGTAGTGCTGACGCTGGTTGTCCTCTTCGGTGCTGTTATCGGCCGTGTGACAATGCGGTGGAGGATGAAACCAGCCAACCAATTGCCAGAGGATACCGCTCGCAAGCTCGCCGATCCTCAGCACTGACGTTCGGCAAGAGGAAGAATGAAACGGATCATCATTTCAGCAGTGGCAACCTCGCTCGTCTGGATGAGCGTCATAGGCTGGTTCGTCCATTACATTTGGCTGGGAAATAGGTTTTACATTCCGCCAAGGATTGAGGACATGACATACAACGCCGGCGAACGCACTCCTTTTCCAACAAATGCAAATCTCCATCTCAGCATCGTAAACCAAACATTCAGAGAAGTGAGTGCATCTATTATCTTGGACGAATCTGTCATCTCTGGAGCAAGCATCATCCGAGATCAGCATTTCGGAACATCGGGACTCTCGCTTCGCGTTGCCACCGGGAAGCACACTGTACATATTGTAACCATGGGTGCCAACGATTTGCCCCCATATGAATTCACGACTGAGGAGGGGAAACAAACATATATCGAGTTCGTGCTCCACCGAGGCAAGAGTGACACAAATATTATTTACAAGGTGAGGGTTTCCAATAAACCAGGTACCAGTATGTAGTTCATCTTAGAAGGAAATGCCGAACCAGTTTTTGAACGCGATTCTCAACCCTGTGGGTTTCGTACGCGATAAATCATCGTTCGGCAAGAAAGATGAAACTGTCACGGCATATGCCTAAGAGAAAGGCGCCCGGTAAGACCACGTGGCTTGGCTGGGTCTTCCTAACGCTCTACGCGGGGGCACTGGTTTACTGCGTAATCGCCCTCATTCTCCATTCGGTCTGGACCGCTCTCGGCTTTGGCCTCTTCGCTGCAGCCATCGCGGCTTCCAGTGTCTTCACAATCATGAAGTTTAGACGGTTGCGGGCATCCCGTCAAGTGGACGACATCGGCACATTCGCCCGGTCAGTACCAATTCGGGAATTGGACACGTGGGTGATCCGCGCAACCTACGAGGAAGTTGCCGTCTACTTGGGGACCGAAAAAGAGCCGTTCCCTGTTCGCCCGTCGGATCGTCTCAAAGAAGATTTGGAGATTGATGGGGAGGATCTTTGGGATATCGTTTTCGCCATAGTCAAACGGTGTGGGCGGACCCTCGATGACTTTGAGAAGAACCCTCTGTACACGAAAATGAAGACGGTCGAGGACTTGATCAGAGTTGTGATGTGGCAAAAGAAGACAGAAGCAGCCGAACCAGAGCATCCATGCGACGGGCTACCCGCCCGCGCATGATGCTCGACGTTCCCTTACCCCAACATGCACCGCTCCCGCCTCCGCGCCAACACAAACCCTCGACGCTCACCGCCACCCACCCTCAACATCCGCCCGCAATTCTCCGACTCCCATCGCCGATGATTCACCAGCGCCAGGGCCATCACGCAATCGTCATGGAAACCGGCCGGCGCACCATACGAAATCCCACCCGACGGCATGATCTGGTACTCGTACCGCTTCATCTCGTTCGTGAGGATGTCCCACTGCGCGCCGCCGCCCCATGCCGTCCCCTCCGCCCCATCGCGCTGCGCGATGGGTGTAACCGCGGCGGGCATCGGGTTGTCCTCCGCAGGAGGACTGCGCCCCGGCACCAGAACGCGTCAGACCGGTTCGGCCGCACTTGTCCGCCATAGCCTTGGCGACGGCGGAAGGCGGCGCAGGCGGCGCTCTATGCGTATACGCGCCGTCCTGCGACAACACCGCGGACGAGCCGGTATCACGCGTGAGCGGTGCCGCCCGATGCACGCCGCTTCTCTGCTCTTCACTTCCCACCGCCAACGCGGCCCGCTCCGTCCTCCCAAGGGAGGATTTTCAACAATACTCTTCCCGCCGCCGGCCACCGGCTGCCGTGGCGCAGCTTGGGTTTGCCCAAAGCGCCGGTTCGGTGTATGAATGGCCCGTGCGCTTCCTGCTCTACAACATCCGCTACGGCACCGGCACGGGCTATGGCTTTCATTTCCCGATCCCCTACCGGGGCTACCTGCGGCTGACCCGGAAGAACCTGCAGCGCCTGACGCAGTTCATCAAGACGCAGCAGCCGGACTTGGTCGGCCTGATCGAGGCCGACGCTGGCTCCTTCCGCACCCGGCGCGAAAACCAGGTGGAAACCATCGCGCACGCGCTCGGCCACTACCACGCCTATCAATCCAAGTACGCCCACTACTCCCGAGCGCGCCGCCTGCCCGTGCTGAACAAGCAGGTCAATGCCCTGCTGACCAAGGATGCGATCACGGCGCAGCGGTTCCATTATTTCCGCAGCGGCGTCAAGCGGCTGGTCATCGAAATGGAGCTCGAAAACCTGGTCATCTTCCTGGTTCACCTATCCCTCCGGCACAAGACCCGCCACGAGCAGTTGCGCGCCCTGGCGCGCCTGGTTAACGCGGTCCGCAAGCCCTGCCTGGTCGCCGGCGACTTCAACGCCTTTCGCGGGCCTCAGGAGTTGGAGCTGCTGCTTGCGCGCACCGGCTTGCGCCACGCCGCGAACAGCGCGCTGGCCACGTATCCCAGTTGGGCGCCGCGCCGCCAGCTCGATTTCATCCTTCACAGCCCGGAGATTCGCATCACGAAATTCAGCGCGCCGAACATCACCCTGTCTGACCATCTGCCGCTGGTCTGCGACTTCGACGTCCGTCCGGCGCGGGAGGCCGCGGGCAAAACGAGGCTGGCCGGATGAGCGGGGTGGCCGCCAAGGTGTGGCGCTACAGCGCCGGCATGACGCGCGCGCTGCGCCGCTGGCGGCCCGCCGCCCTGCTCGCCACGCTGGGCGGCACGCCGTGGGTGGTCAAGCGCCTCGACCGGTACGGTTTTGAGATCCTGCTCGATCGGCGCGACCCGGCCGTCTCCCGGCCGCTGCTGCTGTCCGGCGACTATGAACCGCACGTCGCCGCCGCGCTCACCGCCGTGCTGCGCGCGGATTCACGCCTGCTCGACCTGGGCGCCAACATCGGGTTCTTCAGCCTGCTCGCCGCCGTGCGCTGCCCGCGCGGGCGTGTCTTCAGCCTCGAACCGGATCCCGGCAACTTTCGTCTGCTCGCGGCCAGCATCGCGCTCAACGGCCTGGCCGACCGTATCACCGCCTGGCCGTACGCCGCCAGCGACGCCGCCGGTGTCGCCGTGCTGTCCGACCTCGGCAATCCCCGCAACCTCGGCGCGCGCTTCGTGTCCCGCTCGCGGGCGGTCCTGCAAGCCCGCGTCCACGGGCCGCAGCCGAGTTTTCGCGAAATCCGGACGGTGCGGCTGGACGACCTGCTCGCGGCGGAATCCGTGGACGTCATCAAGGTGGATGTCGAGGGGCACGAGCCGCTGGCGCTGCGCGGCGCGGAGGGCCTGTTGCAGCGCTGCCGGCCGGTGATCCTGATGGAATTTTCCCCGGGCAACATCATCAACATCGCCCAGACCCGGCCGGAGGACCTGCTGATCTTTTTGCGCGGACTCGGCTACCGCTGGCAGGTCATCAGCGACGATGGCCGGTTGGGGACGCCGGGCGACGATCCCGCCGCCCTGCTGCGCGCCGTGGAGGGCAGCGGCTGCCACCACGCCGACCTGTTGCTCGCACCGGACCAGGCTGGGCCGGGCTGGAAGCCGACTGGATCCGGATATTAACGTGGAT
Source organism: uncultured Lentisphaerota bacterium (assembly GCA_903871765.1). GTDB lineage: Bacteria > Verrucomicrobiota > Kiritimatiellia > CAIQIC01 > CAIQIC01 > CAIQIC01. The sequence goes on along the minus strand of CAIQIC010000235.1, from coordinate 11,691 downwards.
CAAGCCTGTTCGACAAAGGAGCGAATGTGAACTCTAACGTAAAGAATAATGAAGGCGACGGAGAGTTTCTGCGTAAAATAATAGATGCCATGCCCCACATGGTATTTGTCGTTGATCCCGACCTCCAGCTTCTGGAATACAACCAGGCTGCCGGAAGCTTTCTGGTCATGCGCAGGAGCGATGTTCTCAGGCAGCGCGGAGGTGAAGTCCTTCACTGCATGAACGCGGTCAGGACAGGCACATGCGGCTCTTCTACCGGGTGCAGCCGATGTATCATCAGACAATCGGTCGGCAAGGCCTATGCCGGGAAAAATGTTTCCAGGCAAAAGGTGCGGTTGGAGCGGGTTGTGGACGGCAAGACAGAAGAGTTTTTTGCCCTGGTTACGACCGCTCCGATTGAGCACGGCGACGGGAAGCTCGTTCTCATGGTAATTGAAAACATCAAGGAGCTGGTCAGGATGGGGGAACTGATTCCGATCTGTGCCAAGTGCAAAAAGATAAGGGACGACGACCAGTACTGGACGGCGCTGGAGAAATACCTGAAAGACGAGCTTGACCTGGATTTCACCCACGGCCTGTGTCCGAAATGCGCTGAGGGCTACATGGCTGAATTAGACGCGATGCAGGAGCGGGACCAGAAGATCGCAGCCGGGAAGAGATAACTTTTAGTTTTTGCAAACAGGGCCCAGACCCGGCCGGCAGCAATCCGCCGCATGGTTTCTCCTGGAGCGGAACCGGCTGGCCCTGCGAAACCCTGCAAAGCAGGGCAGGGTAACGGTTCCGGGCCCTCTACCGGAACGTTTACACGTTCCGCTCCGGGGACAGATCGCTCCGCTCTACCCAAGATGCAAATTGCTGCCCGCCCGGAGGCCCTGCTGGTCTTATTGCGCGGTTTTTGATAATTACAAAACTCGATGAGCACAAGAGCCAACAAACTGATTTTTAAAATGACGGTGCGAAAAGGCTTCCTCCCCGCCCATGTCGCCGAGGTCGGCGTTTATCGCCCCGCAGCGTCGAACATCTACGATTTCATCCAGGCGGGGATCCGGTGCACCCTCGTCGAACCGGATCCGGCCTCCATCGAACATATCAGGCAATGCTTTGCCGCCAACCAGAATGTGACCCTGCACCCCGTGGCCGTTTACGACACCAACGGCAAGCTGGAACTGATCCACCGGGGGGCCTCCACCTTCGTCGCCAACCTGGCCAGCAGCCCGGCCATCGTCAACGACGGCTACACGCTGGACCACAGGGACAAATTTACGGTCGAGGCCACAACCTTCGACCGGCTCGACGACGGCACCATTGACCTGCTGAGCGTGGACACGGAGGGCAGCGAGTGGTTTGTCATCAAACACATGAAAAGCCGGCCCGCCATCATCTCCCTCGAGACCCATGGCGCAGCCTATGTCAATCACTACCTGGGCGAGATCACGGCCTGGATGCGGCAGAACAATTACCGGGTCTGGTACAAGGATAAGACCGATTCCGTCTTCGCGCGCCGCGACCGGATTGCAGTAACCTTCACCGACACGCTCCGCCTGGCATCCATGGACCTGTACCTGGCCCTGCGCCGGCAGCGCAAGAAACTCCAGCGGCGCTGGCGCTGACCTGAAGCCCCACCGCCACGCTCAGGCCGCCTGACAAGAAATCGCCAGCCTCTATTACTTCTGCGCGTGGAAAGAGATCTTTATCCGGGGAGCGCACGCGCCCTCGCCGCGCGGATTTACGCCCGCAGAACGGTTGGCGGGAGCGCCAACCATAACACGCGAGGGCGCGTGTTCTCCCCGGAATGTAGGCCTTTAAAATCAGGCTCTTTTCACACGTCACATTACCAAGGAAAGGACTTTCGGCCATTCCAAGGCCCTCAGCCTTCAGTCTTCGGCCTCCAGCCTCAAGCCTGGCCCCTACGGCGCCGCGGCGCGGGCTTCGCTGATGGCGCGGGTGGGCAACGCCAAGCGGAACTCGTCGCGGTACAGGCCGATCTGGTCGAAAGGGATCGCGCGGACTTGCACCGGGGTGTTTTTGGCGGGACGAAAGATGCCGCGCGCAGCGTCGGTAAAGCCGGGATTCGCTTGCGTCACGATGTTATCAACGAGCTTGTTCCGGCCGCTGTCCCGACGCAGAAATTCGTCGCACTTGTAAACCAGGTTGCTGCACACCAAATTGACATCGTGGTCTTCGGCCAGGCGCGCCAGTTCGGGGTAGCGCGCGCCGTAGAGCGCCGCATCAATCTCCTGCGACTCCAGCGAGCGGCTCGTAAACGCCCGCCAGCGCTGGTCGCCCCAGGCCGAAAAACTGATCGCGGTCCGGCAGTCCGCGAACAGGTTGCCGCTCACGATGTTGTCCTTGCCGCCGTGAATTTGGATGCCGCCAAAGCCGGCGCGGCCGGTGCCGCAGCGGAAGAAGACGTTGCCCAGGACGAGCACGCCGGAAATCGCGTCGTCGAGCCGCACGCCGGCCTGGCCGCAACCCGGTTCCGCACCCGTGTGCCGCCAGTTGCCGATGTGATGCCAGTAATTGTAGCGGATCACGTTGCCGCGGTAGGTCGGATCGCCCCACATGTCCACCCCACCCTGGTCGTCGGACTCGCGAACCACGCGGTACACCTCGTTGAATTCCACCACGTGGTCGTTGCCGCCGAGCCGGATGGCGCTGCTGCCGATGTCGTGAAACGCATTGTGCGCAATCCGGTGGCCCACGCCCGACAGCACCACCGCCGGCGTGTACGTGTGGTCAATCCGCGACAAGTCGTAGATGTCGCAATTCTCGACCAGATGCCGGCCCGGCGTGAGCGTCTTGCGGTTGCCACCTTCCACGACCGCGCCGCCCCGGCCCAGCGAGTAGATGTCGCACGAGCGCAGCTTGTGGCCGGTGCCGCCGTGGATTTCCACGCCATTGCCGCCGAGCCGGCGGATCGTGCACCCGGCCAGCAGGCAACCTGCGCCGTCTTTGACGAGAATGCCATCGGCGCCGCCGAGTTCCCACGTCAAACCCTGCAGGGTGACATGCGACACATGGTCCATCTCTACCAATGGGAACACAGCGGTGGACAGTTCCACCACCGCCTGGTTGGGATCGGCGGGCGGATACAGATAAAGCGTGCCGCTGCTCCGGTCGAGATACCACTCGCCGGGCATATCGAGCTCGGAGAACAGATTGACGGCGTAGTAGCGCTGGCCCTTGCGGTAACCATACGTGGTATACGGCGGCGCAAGCGTGATCTCATGCCTGGCGGTATCAATGGACGCCACGCGTTCGTAAGAATCGGCCCAGTCATGGAACCAGTAACCGTAGAGCAGGATGTCCTGGTCGTCTTTCCAGCGTTGGGGGCGGTCGCCGTCGTAACGGATCGGACCGGTTTTGCCGGCGTCGGCGGCAACATCGGCCACGTGGACGAACCCGGTATTCGGCCAGCGGGCCAGCGGCAACGCCTGGCCGTTGAAAAACAACTCCATCGTTGGATGTGTGCTGAAGCCCAGCCCGCCGGCAAAGCCGCCGAGGCGCAACGGGATCACATGCGTCACGCCCTGGGCTTTGAGATCAACCTGCACCACCTGGCCACGGGCTTCCGCCGGCAACCGGGCGAGGATGGCGGCCTCGCGCACCGGTTGAAAGCCCGTCAGCCGTACGCCGCCGCTGAAGACCGGCTGTTCGCCTTTGCACGCGCGATAGACCACCGGCGCCTGTGTTGTACCGGAATCCTCGGCTTTCAGCGCGAAGGTCTGTGTGATCTGGTAGCGTCCACCGCGCACGAAAACCGTGACGCCATCCCGTTTCTTCAGCCGACGCACCTCATCGCGGGCCCGTTCCAACGTGGCGAAGGGCCCGTCGGTTTTCCGCCCGTTGGGGGTGGCCCGTTGGCCGGACCATGCGTCACGACCGTCAGGGGCAACGTAGAAGGTGGCCGCCGCTGCCACGTTGCACGAGCAGGCCAACCCGGCCAGAGCCGCGCCGAGCCCTCGGATTCTTCGCATGGTTTTCATGCTTAGCGTTACTTATTATATTTCTTCAAACAGTGCTTCCAAATCCGCGGGGGCTCCCATCTTGCGTGCCTTCTCGCGAATCAGGTGGTCGGCTACGTCAACGACTTGCAGCGCATCGCCGACCTTGCGGCCAACCATCAGCCTGCCGAATGAAACCGCATGTTCGTCGGCAAACTTCGCCAAGCCCTTTACCTTCGCCCACGTATCGAGGCGGCTGTCATCGTGTGGTTCCAGAATGTCCACGACGTAGCCTTTGCCCGTCTTCCGTACGATGACGAAGTCCGGGTAAAACGGCTTCTCCCCACCCATTTCATACGGTACACAGAAAGCCCAATCGCGGCGCGGGAGGTTTCGCAGCCAGCACACGAAATCACTTTGTTCCTGCGTCCACGTCATGAACGCCTTTTCCCATCCGTTGAGGTCTGCGGCGAACTCGCCCTTGTCGGTAGCGAAGAGATGGTCTTTCCACACGTGCTTGCCCGGCTTCTCCACGATCCGCTCCGGCAGTTCCCATTCGTGCTCCACGGCTTTCCCGCTTGCGAGCACCAATTGAGTGTAGCGGGCTTTCTCCGATGCCGATAGTTTGGCGACATCGCCCTTATGAGCTTCCCATAGCTTCTTGAACTCCACCCCGGCCAATTTCTCCATTGCGGGCAAGGTTTTGGGCTGACGCATGATGGCGGCGAGTTCTAGCTTCGTTTCGCTGGGTTTCGCTTTGTCCTGAAAGCGCTTCCAGTAGGTGCGGTGCAGCCCTTCGCCCGCAGCGAGCATGCGCCCGGCCTCGTCATAAAGCTGGTCGATGTTTTCCTCCGAGAGCAGCATCCGCGTTGTCTTGTGGCCGGTGACGATCATCGGACCGATGGCAACCGAATTCACGTCCACCTCAATTTCACCGCCTTCGCGGATGACGTTGCCCCAATCCTTCTGCTTCTTCCGGTATTCATCGCGAAGCTCCGCAAGCTTGTCAGTGAGATTCAAACGCATCTGCTCGTCGGCGTCTTCGGCGATGCCTTCCTGCATCAGCAGTCCGGAGAGGCGGAGCGCGCGCTTCAGATCGGTCATCTTCGGCGCACGGTCCACGCTGTAGGTTTTCAACGTAGCCAGATGTTTGAAGACATCGGCGTATGCGGGATTACGCGGATACTCGACCGCCTGCGTCGTGACCGTCGTTCCCGTCCCCTCATGCGCTTCGGGATTGCGGAGGGCACTCAGCACGTTCTCCAGATTCTCCGTGTCATAGTGCGGAAGGAAAAGCTCGACCACGTTCAGCGCCTCATCACTTTCGATGCGGCGTGCGAGTGGCGTGCGAATCATCCGGCCCACAAGCTGAGCAATGGTCGTGGCGTCAACGGAGCGGCGGAAGCTCATCATCACTTCGGCGCGCGGGCAGTCCCAGCCCGTTGTCAGCGCCGTCTTGAAGAACACCACCTTCACATCGAGCGCGTCCTGGATGCGGGAGGAATCCATGCGCCGGATGATGCAGCCGCCGTATTGAATTTCCTCCCTGTCCTGAAAGCAGTGGACGATCTCATTCACCGCCAGCGGGCCGGTCTCGCGCTGGATTACCCTCACCGCATCCTCCAGCGGCGTGGCGGTCAGGGTGTTTTCGGTCCCGTCCTGCACCTGCACCACGAGGACCGGCTTCACGATCTCCTTTTCCTTCTCCTTGGTGCAGTAGGCTTCCCACCGCTCGCGGAAGTGCTTCCAGCGTGCCGCCGCATTTTGCAGATGCGTCAGGTCGCTCTCAATCGTCGTCGCCTTGTTCGTCGTGACGATGATGAGGTCTTTCAGCAGTCCGCTCAGCCGCACCATGTCGGGCGAGATATGGATGGGCCGCTGTGTTCTCTGCGAGCTACCGAGCAGTTCCGTGAACCGCTGCGGCGTCGCGCTCATGCCAAGCACCAGGGGCACGGCGGGCATGCCATCACTTTCCGAGCCGGTGATGAACTTCTGCATGATGGGCTTGCGCGCCCTCTCGCTTACGCCCGCGCCGCGGTGCGCCTCGTCGATGATCAAAATGAAATCCGCGGGCGCGGCTGCGATGGTGTTTGCCACGGTCTGCCAGAAGGTGAATGTCTTCTTATCACCGCCCTTGGTCAGCAGCTTGTCCTTCCCGAGCAGTTGCGTGTTGATGAAATAGACATGCCCCGGCGCCAGCCGCTCCTCGTCGAAGCTCTCGCTGTCCACCGTCACCAGCCGGTGAAACGGTACATGATCGCACGCGGCCAGCAGCTTGCCCTTGCTTTGCTGGTTGAGTTCCGGCGAGTCGGATAGCCAGAGGAACGTCGTGTTGGGCCGCGCGGCGATGCCGTCCGCGCCGCCGAACGTCCAGTCAATCACCGCCGCCACGGTGATGGTCTTGCCGGAGCCGGTCGGCGCACTGAGCACGATGGCTTGCAGTTCGTCGTGGCGCAGATCGTTTCGGGCACCGTCAAGCTTCGACAAAATGCTCTTCGCGGAAGTGGTCTGAAAATCTTTGAGTTCAAACTTCATGGGATTTCTCGGTTAGCCGTTCAGCGCGTCTTGCGTGTTGATGCGGAAGTTCTCCAGATAGCTCTTGTAGAGCTGCACGCATTCATACTTGCGCCCCAGCGTCCGCCGCATCTGGCCGAAGTTCTCCTCGCTGTCCGTGATGAGGAATACCCAATCGATGTCCTTCCGATCCGCCAGCTTCTGGCGGAAGGCGCGAAATTGTTTCTCTTGAATCAACACGGCAAAAGGCGAGTGCTTCGGGATGAACCACGGCGTCGAGCCTTTCGAGTCTTCGCGCTCGCCGCGGCAACCTGCTACCATCCACAGAATCGGCATGATGGCCTTGAAGGCATCCCCGCGCGCCACCTCGTCGGGGTCGAGAAAATCGAGGCGGAAGTATTCGATGTTTTCATTGAGACCATCTGCAATTTGCCTCTCCTCGGAAAATCCCGGCCACTCCGAGTAGGCACCATCTGGCCTTACCCCAGTGGATCGTTGCCCGGTGATTGCTGCCTTGATACGAGGCCATGTGACGCGCTCCGCTACGCCGGCGCATTCATATTCCGCATTGCCCGGGAAGAAGCCGCGAGACTCGAGGTCGCGGGCGACGGCTTCACTGACTTCGTTGTTTGTCACACTGATTGACTGCCTTGTTCCACCGTCCGCCAAATTCATAAGCATCGCGGCGTGAGCCGTTGTGCCCGACCCGGAGAAGAAGTCGCATACAATAGCATCCTTCTTGTCGCCAGCTGCAACCGAGAGGCAGTCGACTACAGCGTAAACGGACTTTGGAAATGAGAACAGGTTTCTCTCACCGAGGAGCTGTTGCAATAAATAGGTGCCACCAGCGCCGCCTGCTGTGTGTCGGCCACGATACCAGACGGTCTTTGCGATGGTTCGCCTGACAAGTTCGCTTTCCAGAATAGCCTCGCCTCGCTCGCCCCGCCCAGTCGCACGAATCGTCCCAGCGTTTATCGCTCGGATGGTTCCGCTCATCAGATAACGAATCGTCCAAGTATCACGCTCATCGTTTCGTGATGAAACGTAGGCGAACCCGCTTCCAACTAACGCCATGAGCTTCGCGGCTTCGACGCGCCAGATTCCGAGCTTCCCGTCAAGTCGAACGGGCCAAGCGAGCGGATAACCTTTGAGAGTGTGCGGCCTTTTGCTTTCATTGGCTCCGGTGAAAGGCTCCCCGACGCTAATGATGCGGTTCGTTTTGGGATCGACCGCGATTGGATAACATAGATTTGGTCGTTCTGCTCGATACCAAGCATTGCCGCCACGCATGAGGGACTCCCAGCGAATAAGTCCCTCACTATTTGTGGTCAGCATATCGTCCGGGGTCTTGACTGGCAGGCGCTCCCCAAGAGAACAAAAGAGAGCATATTCTTCGACACGCGAGAGGCCCTTGCCTGAGACACCGCTTGGGTTAACGCAGATCGTCACCATTTGAAGGCGCGCGTCTGGGAATATCGATTCGAGCAAGACCGTTAGATGATGCACTTCATTCTCATCGATTGTGACGATGAGAACACCATCTGTTTTCAGCAGCCGCTTCGCCAGCAGCAGCCGCTTCTTCATCATGGAAAGCCATTTCGAGTGCCGGAACGAATCAGTCTTATCGACGTAATCGTTGTTGTATTTCCAATCGCGCGCGCCGGTGTTGTAGGGCGGGTCGATGTAGATCACGTCCACCTTGCCCTCGTAGCCATAGAGGAAAAGCTGGAGGGCGTGGAAGTTGTCGGCATTGATGACCATGTGCCAGGGCTTGTCCGGCCCACCGCGCGCCACGCGGTCCACCGGCACCAGTGCCGGATAGATGGGATCGCCAAAGCTGCGAACCACGACCAACTCCGCCACCGGCACCTCGAAACCCGTCTCCGAGGCCAGCGGATAGCCCTCGACGGCTTTTTCCAGCGTGGCGATGCCTTTGCGGATGGCCTTCACGCGCCAGAGTTCATTCCTGCTCTCGCGTTTCTTTGCCACCAGCTCGCCCGCCTTCACCGGCAGCTTCGGCAGCCGCACGGTTTCCGGAATATGCTCCTCAAACACGAGGCCGAACTTCTTATTCTTCTTCAACTCGCGCACCTCAGCGCCGATGGCCTTCTTCAGCCGCTGATCCGGGATTTGTGCAATCAGGTCTTCTATTTTGGCCATGTTAAGCCGCCATTGTGGAGGGCGATTCGTTTTTCCGCGACAAGAACTGCCAGCGCATGTCGCACCTGTTAATTTCGGCGAGGTTTTCGGCGAGGGCCGGCAGCAGTTTCTCCTCGATGTTGTCAAAAATGAGCGGCATCGGCTCCTCTGTGTGGACGCGGCGTGAGCGCCCATCCCTGAGCAGTTGTATAGCACCGTCGCCCCCGCGGCTCAAGCAGGAAGGATGCACGGCACCCGCGCCCCCTTCACCGTGGACCATCCCCTGCCGCCGTCATCCCGCGCCTTTCCGTTCCCCAGTGCCTCCGCCTGACCTCTGACCTCTGACATCTGACTTCTCGCCCCCCTGCCCTGCCCCGTTGTCGGGCCGGTTTTCCCTGGTTTTTGTCCGCTGCATGCCTGCCTCGATGTTCGGGTATCGGTTGCGGGGAGTATGCCACAAGGGGCCCGGGCGTTCAACCCCCGCGTGTGGCGCTGTTGATGATGTTCGTGAGCACACCCACCACAAAGATCGGCTGTCAAACGGGGGCGGCAGCGTTGGTCACGGCGATTTCGTCGTGGTAGCAGGCGCCCTGCCGGGTCGCGGCCTGGCCGTTGACCGTGATGGCGGAGTTGGAATGGGCCGACCCCAGGATGTCCAAGGCGCCGGGCACCGTGCGCTGAACGTACTGATTGAGATCAACACTATCCATATTCTATTCACTTTTCAAGGTTTGACTTCGGGCCGGGTAAATTCTCGATTCCAATCAATGTTCACAAGATTTGCGCTGTATTTTACTAAAACATGATAGATCATGGGAGCATACCCACCGAAAGAAACGGTTCGCGCATATTCCCATTGCGCATCGGAAACCATTGTGGCCTTCCACCCTAAAGGAATAACAATCGCATTTAGGTCATGAAAATATACCGCGGAGTTAATCTTTCTTTCCGGGCGGAAAACCAACCAAGCCCCCCCGACATCAAGATTTGCTCGCCCTGACTGATATTCGCCAGATGCATCAAAAAACGCCCTAAGCTCAGGATACTTATTCAGATCCATTCGTGTTTGCGTGACTTCATCACTGCAACCCACAACTAAATACCAACAAAGCAGCAGAAGGCTTAGTTGAAATATCTGGCAGGGTTTAATCCAGGAACCAAGTAAATTTCGCATTGTTTTTTACAATCCTTATCTTTCGGGCAATTGAACCCCTGACGATTTGCCTTCATGTCATCCAGTGAATCTTGCGCATGTTCTTCATTTGTGAACGGCTGGCCTTTTTTAGGACCGCTTGCGTGTTTCGGCCTGTCGAAGCGCCCTTTGATAAGATCACCTATTTCCCGAAAGCGAGCCAAGGTATCGACGAGCCCCGGATCTCCGCTCTTCTTTGATGCGTTACACATCGCCATACAGTGAAACCATTTGTCGCTATTAATAACATTCGCATCCTTCATTTGCTTATAGCCTTTATAAAGCTCGCCCAAGGCGTCGACTAGTGGGATTCGACCATCCGGGTCATGATTAATTGACGGCGAATCATACAATCCTGGTTGTCCGTTCAGTCCGATGACTCCAGGCGTCTGCGGGCCATAGGGATTTGCCCATACTATGCCATTGGCGTTAATTTCAACAGGTTGATTGCCGGTTAATCCGAGTATATCTATGCGGGAGACTGGTGTATTGGCAACAAAGACATAGATATTCCGCCCACCCTTCTCCGCTATGGGATCTCTGTTAAGCCAGCGTCCATCGTCCGGGTCGTAGTAGCGCATGCCGTAGTACACGCGCCCCGTCTCGATGTCGGTATACTTCGTGCTGAACCGAATCGGCATTTCGCCGGCCATCGGTCCAGTGGCCCGGAGCGTGTTGCCGAACGGGTCATATTCAAAGACGGCCGTGACGGCAGCATCGTTAGATTTATAAAGCCCAACCACGTTGCCATTGCCGTCGCTGGCGGCGAAGTGCGTGCCATTGGTCCCGGCGTTCATGGCGAGCAGGCCGCCCACACCGCCGGCGCCCTGCATGGAACCGGAAAGATCGAGACCCCAGACGTAGCTGCGGACGACTGAACCGCCGGCCCCGATCTCGGCGAGCAAGTTCCAACCGTCGTAAATAAATTTGCGATTGCTCGCCTCAGCCCAGACGCCGCCGGTGAAGTTGCTCACCACCTTGCTCACCCGGCGCCACTGGGAATCGTAAGTGAATAACAGCTTCTGGTGCGGGGCGCCGGCGGCTACCGCTGCGGCCGTGGTCTCCATGGCGATCAGCCGGTTTGCGCCGTCCCACGTGTTGGTCCAGCGGCCGTCGCTGGTCTGGTTTCCGTCCAGGTCAAAAGTAAATGCCTCCGCGGTTTTCGGCAAAAACAGGTGGCCCGAGTTAGTGACGGTGATATTCGTGAGCACACCCACCACCTCGATCGGCTGCCAAACGGCGACGGCACCATTGGTCACGGCTGCTTCCTTGTAGTAGTAGGCGCCCTGCCGGGTCGCGGCCTGGCCGTTGACCGTGATGGTGGAGTTGGAATGAGCCGAGCCCAGGATGTCCAAGGCGCCCGGCACGGTTCGGGACGTGTACTGGTTGAGAATATTGGCCGTGTATTCCGCTTTGCGGCTGGACGATCCGTTGCGCATATCCCACAGCCTGTTCCCGATGTCGTCAAAGGCAAAACGTAGCAAACTATCTTAATTCAGTCGGGTGGCACTTCGTAAAAGTAGACTCCCGGAATCCATTCTGACAGAGATGCGTTATGAACGATTGGGCGGAAGGAAGAATGACTTATGTTTAAACCCCAATTGTGGCCGTTCTTAGAGCTCCATGCAATCGTTACACACATCGCATATTCGCCCCTTATGCATTCACTGGATACTCTGAAACCATTAAGCTTATTTGTTTGGATGCCATCATAATAGGCGTGCAAATCACTACCTTCCCGCTTCTTTAAGGACTTTATACTCGCAGGAATGATATCTTCAGGGATAGCGGGCATTTCATCCGGTAGATTCTTGGGGAGATTTGCAATAAGATCTATTGCCCATTTCTGAAGCTCATGAGGATCAATGGCTGATATTGCATCTGCCGATAATAATGGCAGCA
>CAIQIC010000234.1 GCA_903871765.1 uncultured Lentisphaerota bacterium | reverse complement strand
CTTATATATCACTTTTTCTCCAAAAAGGAAGAAAACATTGCCTGCAATTGCACTATTATTGAAAGTGGCAAGGGTAATAAATCCTGAATTTTTTGAGATAATCCGGTCGTAGATGTTTTTGAAGAAATGATAAGGTTGAGGCGGAAGGCCATGCTCCCTCTAGTTGGCCAGGCTATAAGCAGCGGTGGCAATTCTTATGCCAGTCTTTCCGAAGACGGCCTCAGGGAATCTATCGTCGCCAACAGCTATCGCCTGCTGAGTCCGCGCCAGAATCTCTTCACCATCCTCATCGCGGCGCAGGTCACAGGCAGCAGCGGCGGCGTTTTGGCCGAACAGCGGGCCGTCGCCGTCGTCTGGCGTGATCCTTATCCCGACGCGAACGGCCGGCATCCCGCCCTCGTCCGCTTTTTCAAGTGGCTGATGGAATAGCTTCCCGTCACCGCGGCGGCGGTGGGCGGCCGATTCTGGCCAGCACGGCCACCAGGTCGTTCCACACTTCCCACCAGCGGGCTTTGTCCTCGCCGCCGCCGCGCAGCAGATAGGAGGGATGGTAGGTCGGCATGACGTCCACGCCGGCGCAACTGTGCCACTGGCCGCGCAGCCGCGTGATGCCGGTGGTGACGCCCAGCAGGCCCTTCACCGCCGTGCCGCCGAGGCAGACGATGACCTTGGGCTTAAGGATGGCGATCTGCTCGCGCAGGTACGGCAGGCAGGCGGCCATCTCGTCGGGCAGCGGCGGCCGGTTACCCGGCGGCCGGCATTTGACGATGTTGCCGATGAAAACCTCCGCGCGCGTCAGGCCCATGCGGAGGATCTGCCGCGAAAGCAACTGGCCGGCGGCGCCGACAAAGGCCAGGCCCTGGCGATCCTCTTCTTCGCCGGGCCCCTCGCCGACGAACATGATCGCCGGGTGCGGATGGCCCTGGCCCGGTACCGTGCGCGAGCGCGCGCGGCCCAGGGGACATTGCCGGCAAACCGCCACCCGCTTGGCGACGTCCGCCAGCGCCGCGCGGGCGGCTTCCAACTCCGGCGCATCCGCGGCCGGCGCCGCGGGGCTGGCGGCCGCGCGGGCTCGCGGTTGGTCCCCCGCCTTCCGTCCCGCGCCGGCGGCTGCGTGCCCAGCGGTGGGCACCCGGCGGCCCAGCGCCTGCACCAACTTCGGGTCTGCCGCGACAGCGGCGACACCCTCATCGCGCAGCCATTGGAGGTGCTCCGCTAATTGGCCCAAGGCGCCGGCCAGTTTGCTGGTACGTTGGTTGGTCATGGCTCGCGCGATGGTACCCCGCCGCCGGGGCCGGGCAAAGCGGATTCTTGATCGCGCGCGCGCAGAGCGCGCCAGAGCGCGCGAAAATCCTCCGGCACCGGCGCGGTAAAGGCCAGCGGCTCCCCCGTGCGCGGGTGCTCGAAGGCCAGCTCATGCGCGTGGAGCATCTGCCGCGCGGCGGGCGCGGGTAATTCGCTCCGGCGGGCGCGGCCATAGACCGTGTCGCCGATCACCGGATGGCCGAGATGCGCCAGGTGCACGCGGATCTGATGCGTGCGGCCGGTGTGGATGCGCACGCGCAGCACGGCGGCGGCGCTGAACTGCTCCAGCACTTCGTAGTCCGTCCGCGCCGGCCGGCCGGACTCCGGGCGGGCGGACATTTTCTGCCGGTGGCGCGGGTCGCGGCCGATCAGCGTGGCCAGCGTGCCGCTGGCCGGCTCCGGCCGCCCCCAGGCCAGCGCGAGATATTCCTTCTGCACACGCCCGCCCTGGAACTGGCGCACCAACCCGCGCAGCGCCGGCTCGTTCTTGGCCACCACCAGCGCGCCGCTGGTGTCCTTATCGAGCCGGTGAACGATGCCCGGCCGCAGTTCGCCGCCGATGCCGGCGAGGTCGCGGCAATGGTGCAGCAGCGCGTTGACCAGCGTGCCCGCGGCATGGCCCGCGGCGGGATGCACCACGAGGCCCGGCGGCTTGTCGAGCACGAGAATATCCGCGTCCTCGTACAGGATGTTCAGGGGTATGTCCTGCGCGACCAACTCGACGGGCTCCGGCGGCGGCAGTTCGCCGGCCACCGTATCGCCGGCGCGCAGCATCTGGCCCGCCTTGCGGGGCGCGCCGTTGACGCGGACGCAACCTGCGCGGATGAGCTGCTGCCAGCGCGCGCGCGAGTGCTCCGGCCGCTGCGCGGCCAGCCAGACATCCAACCGGGTCCCGGCCGTGCCGGGCGGGACGATGAGCGGCTCTAATTTTTCAGCCATGGTGCTTTTCAAGAAGATAGAATTCAGAAGTCAGAATTCAGACAACTGATCTGAGCAACCATTGGTTTCGCATGATCTGATCCATCTGGAGGGCCGACCTCCGTG
>CAIQIC010000233.1 GCA_903871765.1 uncultured Lentisphaerota bacterium | reverse complement strand
GTAGGCCTGCCGTTTGACGAACAGGATGCGCTCCAGCGGCGCCAGGTCCGGGTCGCGCAGGAACAACCGGCGCTTGGCGAGGCGGGCCTGGTAGCACAGCTCCGGCCGGTTGGTCAGGGCCGGGCCATCCGGGGCGGACGCCGCGGCGCGGCGTCGGAACTCATCAAGTTCCGCGCGTTCGCGGCGGGTGTCGAGTCCGCGCTCGCTGAGGCGCACGCACATCGCCTCCATCTGCCGCAGCACGCGCAACAAGGGGTCGGTTGCGTCCACCTTGCGGACACTGGCTTCCTCCCGGGCGAACGCGTACCGCAGCAGGTCATCCTCCGTCAGGGGGCCATCCGGCAGCAGGGTGCCGTCATCGAGCTTGGCGACGCTGCGCCAGTTCTGCCCGTCGTCCGACAGCCGGACCTCGACCGCGCCGGGCAGGCGGTCCGCGTAACGTCCCTCGCGATCCCGCGAGATCACGATCTTCGAGACAACGCGCGGCTGAGGCAGTTCGATCTGGGCCCACTCGTTGCGCGAACCGGCCGCAATCCAACTATGGCTGTTCCCGTAGAGCCCGTCGTTGAGATGGGCGACCTGGTGGATGGCGTACCCCGGCAGGAGCGACGACGCGCTGGCTTTGGCGCCGTTGCTGGCGAGCGCCAGGTTGGTGCCGCTGTCCGGGCCGTACAGCTCCAACTCGTCAAGGCACGGCTCGCCTTGCGAGTGGCGCAGCACCACCCGCACAAACTTCGCGGATTGCGGGGCGAAGCCGATATCGTTCGGCTGCGACGGGCTGAGTGGCAGGCCGGCGGCGCAGGCCTGCGCCGCCAGCAGGGCCATGGCCAAACCTCCCACGAGGCGGCGATACAGGGGCCGATCTGCGCACTTGGCCCTGGTGATGCTGGCGCCGTGTTGAGTTCCCATCGGATTTGAACTCGTTATAGCCGTCGCGTCCTTTTTCACATGCATCCTTCCATAAGGATATAGACTTTCAAAACCCAACGTCAATGCTCAATGTTTACCGCCGGGGTTGCGGCAGATTGTTTGCATCTGCCAGCGAGCAGGGCGCCGCCTGGGCGTTGGTAAGGAGCGCGACCTTGCTCGCACAGGCGAGCAGGGCGATGAGGAGTCTGCGTGGATTTGGCACCCTCATGAAACCTCAGTCCTTGGCGATGAGCGAACCTTCGTCCTGCCCGCCGGACCGCCACTGCTCCCAGATTTTGTCGCGGAACCGCATGGACAGCCCTGCCTCATTCCAGTACAGGTTGCAGCACAGCCGGGCTGTGGTTATCTCTTTGCCGAAACCCGGTAGATGCCCAGCGACCACGGCGGCAGGGCGAGCCGCACGCGGCCATCCACCATACGGATCTCGCGTTCGCGCGGCGCGATGTTACGCGGCTTGGCCATGCTGTTTTCGTCCCATGGATCATTCGCCGACAGTTCGATCGCGCGGGCCGATGTAACAACCTTGACGCCTTCAATCAGCACGTCGGCTTCCACCGCGCGGTCGCTCACGTTCGCCACTTTCATGATGACCTCGCGCCGGGCTATGTCATAGCTGGCGGTGGCCTGCACCGGCAGCAACGGAGCGGATGCGACGGCGATATTGTGGATCAGGTTGCCATCGAGCCAGCACTGGATGCGATCCCCGTTGACGCTCACTTTCACGTCGTACCAGCGGCCCGTTTCAACCTTGCCGGGCTTGGCATCGAAGGTCTCCTTACCCCCGCCGCGCGCCACTTCGAGCGCGTGCGTTGCATTGCCCCAGCCGCCGACGTTCCACCATACGAAGTTATCAGGGTCTTTGGCATGGAACACCACCAGAAAACCCTCCGCACCCGACAGGCGGCGCGCTTTGAGCGTGTAGGTGTAGTTTGTCCAGTCGGCGCCTTGCGCCAGAAATGTTCGGCAATTCTCGTCCTGCGAAGTTTGCCGGTAGACGCCCTCCTGCACCATCCATTGTCCGGAGGCCGGCTTCCAACCGGGCGCGCCTGCGCCCAAGGGCTGCGCGAATAACACCTTTCCGTCACTTTCCACAAGCAGATCCTTGAACTCCACCTCGGTCCGCCACGAGCCCACGCCGATGCCACCGCACCGTTTCACGCGGGCCACCGGCGGCTGTTCGATCGTCACCGGCAGCACCGTATCGCCGCGGTTGAGGCTGAACATCTGCTGGGCGTAGTAAGACGGCGTGCCATAGACGCCCGTGTTGTCGTGGACGATCAGGTCGGGGTTCCAGCGCCGGTGCTGATGGTGCACGAAGAGCGGCGCATAAGACGCCATCACCACCACGTCGCTGTTGCGTTCCAGGCCCATCATGAACGCCGCCTCGCCCACGGCGGCGCGCTGGTTGCCTTGACCGCTCCCCTGGGTGCAGGCAAATTCGCCCACATACACCTGCGGCCCCTTGCGATCGTACGTGTCGTACTTGTGCGCCTGCGCGATGAAGAACTCCGGCGTGCTGTAATAATGTTCGTCGACGATCTCCAGCGGCCGGCTTCCGGGGACGCCGCTCCAGACATTGGCGATGAGCTTAACCTGCGGATAGCGCGCCTTCACGGCGTCGGCCATGAGCCGGTAGCGTTCATCGTAGGCGGGACCGCCGTTCTCGTTTCCGATCTCGAGGTACTTCAGTGGAAACGGCGTCGGATGGCCGGCCTTCGCCCGCACCGCACCCCAGCGGCTGGCGGCCGGGCCCAGCGCGTACTCGAGGGCATCCAGCGCATCCTGCACCAACGCGCCCATCTGCTCCATGGGCACGTTTCCGCGGTGCGACATGCCGCAATTGATGACAAACAGCGCTTGTGCGCCGAGGTCTTCGCACAACTGCAGATACTCGTGGTAGCCGAGGCCGTGCGTGGCCCAGTAGCCCCAGATGTTCCACTGCGTGCGCCGCGCATACTCCGGCCCGATGGTCTGTTTCCAGCGATACGCCTCGGCCATGGTGTCGCCTTCCACCCAGCACCCGCCGGGAAAGCGCACAAACGCCGGCTTGAGTGCGTCGAGCATGGCTGCGACATCCCGGCGCAGCCCGTGGTTCTTCCACGTCTGCGCCGGCCGCAGGGATACGAAGTCGAGCCACACCGTGCCGGGGCCTTCCGCCGTGAGTGTGAAGATGCCGTTGGAGCCCGTGTGGTCAGCCTTGAGCTTGAGCGCATATTCCCGCCATTCGGTTCCGGGCACGCCGACCTGCTCCTCCGCCCACACGGCGCCGTCCGGTGACTCGATACGTGCCACGAGCGGCGCCGCCAATCCCGTGGCCCGGGCAAAGAGGCGCAGGGCATAGGTCTCACCCTTCCGCACCGCCACGCCCCAGTAGCCCTTGTTCGCCACACCGGTGCGACCTGTCCCTCCCAGTTCCACCCGGAGCGAGCGCTGGTTGAATTCCGATTCCGGCCACCCCCGGTCCAGCGTCAGTTTCGCAGGCACCCCGCTCGCGGTCCACTGCTCGGGCTGTTGCGCCGAATCCTCGAAGGAGCGATTTCGTATCAGCTCGGGATAGAGGCCCCCATCGGCGGAGAGGTTGATGTCCTCAAAGAAGATCCCATACAGGTCGGGGCTGATACGGACGCCGGGCCGGTCGGCAGAAACCCGGATGGTGCCCAGGCCTTCCGCCGCTTGTACTACGTCGCCGGCGAGCGTCAAGGCTGCCAGCAGCGCGAGCGCAAGCATTTGGAACCGATTTGTTTGCATGCATAGCTCCATATCATCACGCACGATGTTCTCCTTGTATTCGGCCCTGATTTCTCACCAAACCACCACTGTTTGATTAATGGCGGGCGCCGTAGTCGGCCAGTGAATCTTCTGGCCATCGTCCAACGTCGCTTCCAGGTAATATTCCACCGTGCCGGCAGATGGGGCCGGCAGTGCCACGCGGTACGCCTGCCGGGCCCGGTGAGTGGCCGCCGCTTGCTTGAACGCGCCCTCACCCAACGGTCGGTAATACAGCATAACACCCGTGCATTTGGAACTCGAAAGCACAAAGGCCCGGACCTCCGACGGCTCGCTGGCACGCACCTGCGTGCAGGTTGCAGAGACGAAGATCCGCGGCGCTCCACGGTAGGCCGTGCTGACTGCAGTTTCGGCCGGCAAGGTTTGCCCAAGCAGCTTCTCAAGAATTGCGTCATGCGCGGTTACAATCCGCCCGCGGTTGCCGCTTTCGATGCTGGCAATCGTTCCGATTTCGCCGGGCGATTTCGCACACCGCACAAAGGCGGCGATCATGTCCTCATAGTTCCGCGCCACCGCCAATCGCAGTGGCAGGACGGCAGTCCGGGCAAAATCCTGCTTCTTATCAGCCTCCGGAATATTGTTGAGTTCTCCCATCTTCACGGCGAGCCGACCCGACAGTACCCAGGTGCGCACGCGCAGTTCGGAGGCCCGGATGAAATTGAGCCAATAATCCAGGCGCTCGCGCTGACCGGCGCCCTGGATGCGCGGCCGCAGTGCTTTCAGTTCCCGTAGCGGGGCAAAAAACTTTTCTATGCTTGCATCCGTCGTTCCAGCGCCACCCTGGATCAGTGCATTGATGCCCACATGCCCGCCGTCGAACTTCTGAATGAGCCGCCCGGCCTTGGCGCCGACCTCGCCGCCAAACAGGCCGCGGCCCCAGTCGGCCCAGAACGCATCCAGGCTGGTGATGCAGGCGGTGTTGGTGACGGCATCCGCATCGGCCGGGGTGTCGCCCGCGCGGCCGAAGTCCCAACCGGCCTGGGTCAGCGCCGTGATATTCGGCGCTATGGCGGCCGTACGCCAATGAATCGCCAGCATACCTTCGCATCCATACCGGGATGCATCCGCCGAGTTGGCGAACATGCGCTCCACCCAGAGTTGTAGATCCCAGCAGGTACAGCAATGCGCCCCGGCCGTACCGTCGTCCTCGGCCCAGCCGATGACCCACCGGGGACGATTCGTCATGGCGCCGTAATGCTGCTCCACGGGATTACCGCCCACCCCGGTGTTGAGCGACGAAATCGCCCAGCTCTGTGGCGTATGCTGATCCAGCCACAGCGGCTCCTTGCGCGTACCCAGGCGCCAGCCGCTGGTGGCCCAGCCGAAAGGCGCCTGGACAGACTTGGCCGCCGCCTGCGCCAAGCCAAGATCACGCTCGACGTTGGCCGTGGTGGTGATCTCCCAACCGCGGCAGCCCGGTTGCGCTTCCAGCCAGATTTCCGGCATCCAGAACCAGTAGTAGTCCACCGGCATCTTCCGCATGAGCCGCAAGAAAGTCCCCTCATACAGGCGGCGGATGACAGCCGGATCATCCGGCTTCAGCCCCTGGGCCGCCAGCAGTTTCGGAACACCCAGCGGCGACTCGGTGCCGACGCAGGTTTTGATGCCCAGGCGCCGGGCATGCGCAAAAGTCTTTTGTTGCATGTCGCCATATCTGTTGAACATGGCGGCGCCGGCTTCCCCGGTCGTGGGCCAATCCAGGCAATCCAGCATGTAATCCGGCCCGTACTCGTCCTGTTCAAACAGCAACCCGGCGCCGGCGGCATACTGTCCGGTCGGGAAGGGTTTCACTTCCCACCCCCGCCGGGTGGTCACCACGCCGGCTTCATACCCGAACCGGACATTGCCCTGGGCGTCCACGTCCTCGGGCAACCCCATCCAGACATTGGCCTCGGGCCCGGCCGAAGGATTCCAACTCGGATAGGTATGCAGCCCGATGAAGTTCATCCGCAGCTTGGCCATTTGCGTCAGTACGTTGCGGTAATCCTGCAGATTCCACCAGTCCGGCCCGACGGAGAAGTCGTGGAACGGCTGTAGCCCGCGCAGGCTGAAGCGGGGCTTACCGGTTTCGTCGAGCTTGGGCCAGCCGCCGGCGAAGGGCTCATCCGGCACGACATCTTCATCCAACTCAAACCGGACACCCAACTTCTCGGCCAACCGGTACGCGCCGTACAGCGTGCCGACCTCATCGCCGCCCACGACCGACCACGTGATTGCGCCGCCCGCCGTACTGGTCCTCAAGGTAAACTGCTGCGGTCCCAGGTCCTGTCCGAGCTCGTCGCAGAACTTGCGGTTCTTGCAGGTCACCACAATGCGGTCGCCGCCGACCGCCCCTCGTTTCACTGGTAGAACCTTTCCTGTGCGCAGATAGACATAGCGCCTGACTTCATGCGCCGCCAACAATTCCAAGCCCGAGGCCTCCGGCCTGATCGTAATCACCGCCGGCGCTCGCCGACCAGTCGTGGCCGGCATCTGCTCTGCCGCCGGGACGACACCGCAACATAGTGTGAGCCCCAGCACTAGCGCCAGGCCAACGGCAAGAACTCGCTGTTTTTGTTGGGCCGACATGCAGAACTCCGATGGTGAGAAAATGAGGAAATCAGGAACGGCAGGGGCGTTTATTTTTCCCTTTTTTTTCCTGATTTCCTCATTCAATTTGCATTAATTGCGGCGGCGCCGGATGGCGCCGGCGCCTCACCCACCCCAGCCGGAGC
>CAIQIC010000232.1 GCA_903871765.1 uncultured Lentisphaerota bacterium | reverse complement strand
GTGGAAGAAGCGGACAGACGCTATCAACAATTCAAAAGCGGAAATATATCTGCTCGACCGGCCATGGATGTCTTGCGCGACGCTCGTTCACAAATCAAATGACATATGACTAATAAATTGAAAACAGCAGGCGTCGCTTGTGGGCTAATGATAACAGTCTTTTCTGTAGGTTTATTGAAGGCCCACCATGCCAAACGGGTATGCGATCTTCTCTTGGAAAAATCTGACCCACCGCCCTATCACTCCATTCGCTTTGTGCTCTTCCCTCAAAACTGGATTGTGCCGGCAGCACCGGCGGGCATTCATCCCGGTTGGATCGTCTCCTATGCTCATCCCTCGGCGAGGTGGGCGCGTGGGTTCTTCGTCTCACTTTCCGGAGAAGTGGCGGCTTCTGGCCAACCTCTTACGGTGCCTGCTGTCCGGGTTCAGGCAAAGAGGTTTGCTGAGTTCATCACGGCCATGAACCAACTAGATATATTTCTGCAACCTGGCATGCCATATTCGAATATCGTTGCACGACTGGGGCCTCCCGTGGCAGTGTCTACGAATGGCCATCGTTTGGATGTTCATTTCAACTGGGAGCCACCGATGTTTCCACACAGCGGCATCACCAACGGATTCGTACTTGGTGTCACCAACGGGATCATGGTTCACAAGGCCGCGTCGATATTAACGATGCATTAATTTAAAGCCGGAAGCAGTTGGCATCTCGCTAAGTGATCTGCAATTTAAACGGGTCTTTGGCGTGCTGTGAAGGCACTTGCCACATTCATGAAGCGATCGCATCTCGTCCACAAAAGGAGTTGCGAGAAATGATCAGGGCAAGAATCATTTTGGACGAGGCCCTCGTGGCCGCGTGCCGCAAGGTCACCGGCCTGCCGACCCAGCGATCCCTGATTGACCATGCGTTGCGGGAGCTGCTGCGCCACGGCCGGCAAAGGAAGGTCCTGGAGTTGCAGGGGCGGATTGCGTGGCGGGGTGATCTGCGCGCCTGGCGCAAGGGCCGAGGAATACAGCGACCCTGAAGGAGGATGCTCACATGGCGAAGGACGTGTTCATCACCAAGGATTTCCTGCTGCTGACGAAGACGGCGCGGGAGCTGTATCACCGGTACGCCGCGCCGCTGCCGATCATTGACTACCATTGTCACCTGCCGCCGGCGGACCTCGCCCGGGACCGGCGCTGGGCCAACCTCACGCAGGCCTGGCTGACGGGCGATCACTACAAGTGGCGCGCCCTGCGGGCCAACGGCGTCCTGGAGCGCTGCATCACCGGCGACGCGCCGGACCGGGAGAAGTTTCAGCAGTGGGCCGCGACCGTGCCCCTGACGCTGCGCAATCCGCTGTATCACTGGACGCACCTCGAGTTGAAACGGCCGTTCGGCATCAGCGACCGTTTGTTGAACCCCGCCACGGCACAGGGCATCTGGGATGAATGCAACGCCAAGCTGGCCACCCCGGAGTTCTCCGCGCGCGGCATTCTGCAGCAGATGAACGTCCAGCTCGTCTGCACCACGGACGACCCCGTGGACACCCTGGAGCATCACCAGGCCGTCGCCCGGGACCCGTCGTGCACGCTTCAGATGCTGCCGACCTTCCGCCCGGACAAGGCCATGGCGGTGGAGGTGCCGCAGACCTTCAACGTCTGGGTGGACCGTCTGGCCGCGGCCTGCAACCTGGACATCCGGACCTTCGACGGCTTTCTGACGGCCCTCCGGCAGCGGCACGCTTTTTTCCACCAGTGCGGCTGCCGGTTGTCGGATCACGGGCTGGAAACCGTCCCGGCCGCGGACTACACCGGGCGCGGGGTGACGGCGCTCTTCCGCAAGCTCCGCGGCGGCGCGACACTGACGCCGCAGGCAGCGGCGCAGTTCAAGACGGCGCTGCTGCATGAGTTTGGCGTGCTGGACCACGAAAAGGGCTGGACGATGCAACTCCACCTCGGCGTGCTGCGGAACAACAATACCCGCATGTGCGAACGGATCGGGCCGGACGCGGGTTACGACTCCATCGGCAGTTTCGATCACGGGCGGCCGCTGGCCCATTTCCTCGACCGCCTCGACCGCGAGGAGCGACTGCCGAAGACCATCCTGTACAACGGCAACCCAGCGGACAACGAGTTGCTGGCGGCAATGACCGGCAATTTCCAGGACAGCCGGATCCCCGGCAAAGTGCAGTTCGGCAGCGCCTGGTGGTTTCTGGACCAGCGGGACGGCATGGAGCGGCAGCTCGACGCCCTCAGCAACCTGGGCCTGCTCGGCCGCTTTGTCGGCATGCTGACCGATTCGCGCTCCTTTCTCTCCTACACGCGGCACGAATATTTCCGGCGCATCCTGTGCAACAAACTCGGCCGCGAGGTGGAGGACGGCCTGCTGCCCAACGATCTGCGCCTGCTCGGCGGTCTGGTGCAGGACGTCGGCTATAACAATGCCCGGCGCTATTTCGGCTTTCACCTGCCGCGTTGACAGCGCCGGGCCGTTATGCGAGTATAAAAGCCGCAGCACGGAGGATTGAAAACATGGCTACCTTGGTCGGCATGTCGGCGGATGCTCGCGGACAGACCTTTACAGTGGATCGGGACGAAACCGTGGTGGGCCGGCGCCCGGAAAGCAACGTGGTGCTGGCCGGCACGTCGGTGTCCGGACGGCATTGTATGATCCGCCGGGATGGTTTCCGCTATTTCATCCGCGACCTCGGGTCCACCAACGGCACCCGGCTGAATGGACGCGAGGTCAACGTCGAGATGCGCCTGCGGCCCAAGGACATCCTCCAGGTCGGCACGTTGGAATTTCTGTTTGATTCCGACGAAAAGCCCGAGGAAGAACCCGGGAGCCTGACCAACACCACCCGCGTTGAAATTGCCACCGGCACCTCCACCAAGCCTGAAACATTCGCCAGCATCTCGCCCTTTGGCACGCGCCGTCCGGCGCAAATGACCGTCTGGTATGCCATCATCGCGATTGTCGGCATCCTGGCGCTCGGTGCCGCCGTGGTGCTGTTCATTTTTGTCTCCCAGTTGAAATGACCACGTCTGCCCGCGTGCAAAAAAAATCCGCCTTTACGTTGATCGAGCTCCTGGTGGCCCTCAGTCTGGCGGTGGTGTTGAGCGCCCTGCTCGCATCCGTGTATGCCCTGGTCACCTCCGTGTACCGCAGTCAGGCCGGGCGTCAGACGCCGGACGACGCAGCGCGGCGCGTGCTGGGACGGCTGGCGGACGATCTCGAGCGCACTTTCGTTGCCGCCAACGATCCCCACACCGCCTTCCGGCTGCTGACCGGCGCGGCCGCCACCAACGCCCTATGGGAGCTGTCGTTCTGCCGCTGCGCCGCTGCGCCGGGTGAACCGGAGGCGCCCTGGGCCGACATCGAACGCGTGACCTATAGCCTGGTGGAGGAGGAGATCAGCAACCGCCTGCTGATCTGTGCCAGCCAGCCGCTGGCCGGCCCCGGCGCATTCCAGCCCCCCCGGACCAACGACGTCATTCCCGGCCTGGAACAACTGGAAATCCATTTCTTCGACGGCAAGGTGTGGCAGGACCAATGGCCGCCGACCGGCCAGACCAGCAGTGTCCCGCGCGCCGCACGGGTGGAGGTCACCGCCCTGCGCGCCGGCATCCGCGCCCTGGCGGCCACGGACGTTTTCATCCCGGTTGGCAACCGGATTGAGTCGCGGACGAAGACCAACACGCCGCCGGCCCGCTGACGCGGTTTACCCGACCTCCGTCAACAGCGCGACAAATTCAGCGTGCGAGAGTTCGCCGAGTTTTCGGCCCTGGCGGGCCAGTCGTTCGTTGAGTTTGAGGCAGGCGGCCGTCATGTGCTCATGGGTTTCCGCGGCGCCGGAAAAAACATGGAAATTCTCACCCTGGGAGATACGGACATGCCCATCCCGGTTGTCCAGGCCCAACCCGATGATGTGCGCCGGGCTTTCATGGCGGTGTGCTCGCATGGGATTATTTTACCATCGCCGGCCGGCCCGCGCAACCGCCCGCCGTCTTGTTTACCAGTCCAGCTTGTTTACCATCGCCTTGCCACGGCCCTCCGGCTTGTCCGCCCGTAGCTCTTGGAGCGAAGGCGGAAACTTAATGTGACGGAGGGGCGCCGTGGAGTGCGGCCGGCGCATTTTTATATCGTCGCGCGGGGCACGGGGGCCTAAGCTGCCGCATGCCTCCATCTCCGTCAGGTAGCGGCCAGCCTGCAGCCGTGGCCCGGTTGAAACACGGGCGGGAAAAGCACATCCTGCAAGGGCATCCCTGGGTTTTTTCGGGCGCGATTGCCGCGTGGCAGGGCGCGCCGGCCGTCGGCGCGGTGACGGACGTCCGCGCGGCCAACGGGCAGTGGCTGGCCCGCGGGCTGGCCCATCCTGCCGCGGCGCTGGCGGTGCGACTGTATACCCGGCAGGAGTCGCAAATGCTGGACGAACCCTTCTGGGCGGCAGTGCTCGGGCGCGCGCTGGCGCGGCGCCGGCAGATTCCCGGTTACGACGAAGACGCCGCGGCCGCCACCAACGCGTGGCGGCTGGTGTTTGCGGAGGCGGATGGCTTGTCCGGCTTGATCGTGGACCGTTTTGCCGACACGCTGGCCGTGCAGGTGGGCGCCGCGGCCCTGCTCCGCTTCCTGCCGGGCCTGCTCGACGAACTGCGGCGGCTTACCGGCGCGGCGGTCGTGCACGTTGACGCCGCCGGCGACGATGCGACGCGCGAAGGACTGGACGCCGCCTCGTTGGCGGCTCTCGCCCGCCCATCCGCCGGTCCGGTGCGCATCCGGGAGCATGGGCGGCTGTTCGACGTGGATCCCGGCAGCGGCCAGAAAACCGGTTTTTTCCTCGACCAGCGCGAGAACCGGCAGCGCGTGGCGGCCTACGCGCGCGGCCGGCGGATGCTCAGCGCGTACTGCTATACCGGCGCCTTCGAGGTCCACGCCGCGACGGCCGGCGCGACGGATCTGCTCGGGTTCGATCGCTCGGAGCCGGCGCTGGCGCGGGCGCGCGCGCACCTGCAACTCAACGGCCTCGACACGCCGGCGACCTACGAGCGCGCCGACGTGCCCCCGGCGCTGCGGCGGCTCCGCGACGCAGGGCGGACGTTTGACCTGATTGTGCTCGACCCGCCGAAATTCGTGGCCAACCGCGCGCAACTGGCCAAGGGCCTGCGGGCCTACAAGGATATCAACCTGCTGGCGCTGAAACTGCTCGCGCCGGGCGGCATCCTGGCCTCGTTCTCATGTTCGGGGCTGGTGACGCCGATGTTGTTCCGGCAGATGATCGGCTGGGCCGCGACGGACGCCCAGCGGTCGGTGCAGATCCTGGAAACGCTCGGCCAGCCGCCGG
>CAIQIC010000231.1 GCA_903871765.1 uncultured Lentisphaerota bacterium | reverse complement strand
GGGTCAGGCATATATGCCACCCAAGCCCGCTGTTGGGCGTTGGTTGGCCTGTCCGTGCAGCCCGGTGGTTACAGTAGGGTAAGAACCTTCTTGAAGCAAACGCAAAGGCGCGTTTGCTGCAATGAATATGCCTGGGTGCGCCGAAAAATAGTGGCGCGTTCGGGTAATGTTAGGTAATGCTATCTCCCCGTGGCTTTGAGTGGGGGCTCAAGACAAGGAGATAGCACTAATGGACGAGTTGACGAATGGGATTATGGCTGACTTTCGGGCTTGGGTCAAGGATTTGTTGGAAGAAGCGGAGAAGATCGGAAACCGGGCGGGGGCAGAGGCATTGGAGTCGCGAGTTCGCACGGAAGGGCAGCGACTGCTGGGGAATCTGTGGGAGCGGTTGTTGCAGCAGACTCTGGACCGGCAGAAGGAGGCCCGTGTGTGTCCCCGCTGCGGCGGGCGGCGTCGGCACAAAGGAGTTCGTCCTCGCGGGCTGATCAGCAGTGTCGGTCACGTGCGGCTGAAGGGGCCGTACTGGTATTGCCCGCAGTGTCACGCCGGCGAGCATGCCTTGGACGCCCTGGCGCCGGAGTCGGTGAGCAGACTTGCGCGGGAGTTGATCTGCCTGATGGGAACCTGCCTTGGAGGCTTCGCCAAGGGGAGCAAGGTGTGCGAGAAGGCGTTGGGGATAAAGTTGGACGAGGAGACGGTTCGCACGTTGTGCCTGAAAGAGGGACATCGGGTGCTGGAGTCCCCACCGATTCCGCCGCCGGTGCCGCAGGACGCGGACCTCGTGGGCAGTTGTGACGGAACGATGGTCAATACCCTTCAGGACGGGTGGCGTGAACTGAAGGCCTACCGGTTCGAGCACGTGGGGGGCCGTCACGCCGGGGCGTACCTGGAGAGCGCCGAGGAGTTCATGCCGCGGGTGCGAAAGGCCGCGTTGGCGATGAAAGCGTCTCGGGCCGGACGGATGATCTGGGTGAGCGATGCGGCCGAATGGATTGACAAGGGGATCTCGGTGCAGTTGCCCGACGCCAAGCGAATCGTGGACATCTGGCACGCCCGCCAGCACCTTCACGAGGCGGCCCGCAAGATCTTCGGCGAAGGGACGGCGGAGGCTCAGCGGTGGGGCCGCCGATACAGCGAGGAACTTCGCCAAGACGGCGGCCGTGGGGTGTGGCACAGCCTGCGTCGGGTGCGCTACAAAGACCTGGCCCGACAAGAAGCCCTGGAGGCGCTGCTGGGATACCTGGACCGACACGCGGATCGGCTGGACTACCCGACCTACGAACGGTTTGGCTATCCGATCTCCAGCGGCGGGATGGAGAGCTTCTGCAAGCAACTGGGCCAGCGGCTCAAAGGACCCGGAATGCGGTGGTCGATCCCGAATGTGAACCCCATGGCAGCGCTGGTGTGCCTGTGGACGCAGGACGAATGGGACAACTACTGGCGAAAGGCCGGTTAGGCCGCCACAATCCGGCGGCGCACCCTCTTCAACGGGCTGCTAGCCTTTTCGCTTGACAAAGCGGCCGCCGCCGACAAAATGGCCCGTCTGTCGGCCGCGCGGTCGCTCGTCTTTTCCCACGGCCTGCGTTTCCCAAGCAGGAGCCTCACGGGCGGCC
>CAIQIC010000230.1 GCA_903871765.1 uncultured Lentisphaerota bacterium | reverse complement strand
GGGATGGACCATTTCCACAACACGCTGCGGAGAAGCCGCCCCCACTTTGTGCAGCGCAAACGCCAGTTCGCGCGCTTCCTGGCGGAACGCTGGGCTGGCGCTATGGCTATCCACGGCAATCTTCGCGCGAGGCGAAATATCCAACAGGCTGAACGTGATCGACTGCATACCCGGCGCGGGCGCCTCATTGAACGGATCAGACTCCCAATCCGTCTCGATCGACTTCGTGTTCGGCATCACCCAAGCCGTCAGGTCATCCGTCGTCTTCGCCTGCAACAGCGCAAAGCAATTTGCGCCGACACGCTCAACGCTGCGCTCAACCTTCAACGAGGCATCCTTGTGCCGCGCGCCGCCGGTCCGCAGTAGCGCATCGGCCTGCCCCTGAGATCGCACAGACCCCTCGCCCTCGCCGCGCATGATCGGCGGCATACCGCCGATGGTGTCGAACATCGAGTTCAATTCATGGAAGCTGCGCCACACGTCGGGCGGAACCGGCTGCACCATGTCCTGAATTTTGACGCTCGGGCTGGAATCCGTGAAATACCCGCCGGGCTTGTTCAGTTTGGCATAGGCGTTCTGGTTCACCGAGTTCGATCCGCTCATATAGCGCGGCGGGTCTTCCTGCTTACGCAGCATCCAGTTAATGCCGTCAATCCGGCAATTGAGAGACTTCTGGATCAGCGCCACCAACTGAATGTAGGACCATCCCCAGAAATACCCGTCCAACGGCATCGGGCAAAAATCCACGAACCCATGCTTCTGATACAGCGGGCTTTCCTTGTTCGGCCTTGGGTCGCGGCTGGAAAAGGCGTTGAACAGGGCGTCCTCACCGAACACGATGGTATCGCCGACCATCGTGATCGTGGCCCAATCGTCCTGGTCATCATTCCAGAACCACAACTCATCCATCGGCACCAACTGATCGACCAGCGTTGCCTGCATCGACGGCTCCGGCGCGAACAGATGGTTGACCATCCCGCGCGATGCCGATTGCTGCGATCCCGATGTGGTGTAAGGCGCCAAGCCGCCGACCACGATCTGCTTTAACGTGCTGTTCTGGTCCTCACCCTCGCGGCCCCGAACGCTGGACTGCTCCGCCGCACGCATCAAAGCCGCCTGCTTTTTCTCCGACAGGCCGGAAATCATTTGCCGAAAGCGGGATTTGGTCGGGAACGTCGTGTGGACGAATGCCTCCTGACGTTCCAGAGAACTGATGCTCTCATTGTAAACCCCAAACATTTCCGGTTGGATCAGGTAGCTTTCCAGGCCGGTTCGGGTCCACGTCGTTTGCTGGATCGTCTTGCCTTTGATCAGCGACCACAGCACCACGTCGGTCATGGCGTCGTCGATATTGGCCTGACTGATGTGCTGGTAGAGGAACGCGGCGGCTGCTTTGCCTTTGGCGCGCTCGGCTGGGCTGACCTGCCCGAAATAGTCCACCGCGAACCGCAGGTCGGATGGGCTGTAGAGGAAAGATCGCACGTCCTGAATGAAGTCCTGCGTGCGCAAGAAGGTCTGAGGCACGCCGCTTTCATCGCCGGTCAGGAATATGTTCCGGTATGCAATGCCCCTCGCGATCCGCTGGGATCGCGATTCGGTGCAAGCCGCGATGATATCGCCCGCCCATCTGGCACGGGACACATTGCCTGGGATTCTCATGAACGCTCGCTAACACGACAAGCGAGCTTCGGGCAACAAGTGGTTGGTTTTACCGGCCTGTGATGTCCACGTACTTCGGAATGGGCGAGGACCCGGTGGGCTGGCTCTTGAGCACAGGCAGGATCGCATGGCCCTCACCGGCTGTGAACTTGCTCACACCCGGCGGCGGCGGCGCGGAACCACCCGTGGCAGCGGCACCGTAGAGGCCGGATAGATCGACTTTGCCCTTGCGCATTGCCGGTTGCTGCTGCTGCTTGTTCCCAGGCCCCCAAAAATTATCCGCCTTGGTTTGTAGGTGGTGCGGCAGCTTCGGCGCGCTGACCTCGCCGGGGCGCATCGTATCGTTGATGTCCGTCATGCCATGGTCTTGCATGGTCATCTGCATGGCGGTGTCGAAATTGCGGGCGGACGGCGAGCCGCCGACCGCTGGCGCCCGGCCCTCGGCCGCGTCAAAGCCGATGTCCGGGACGTGGCTGGCTCTGACCTTGCCGCCGCACGCTTTCTTCGGGCATTTGGGCGTCTTCACCTTATCGGGGTCCGATGTCAGACGATCAACGTGGAACCGCGTTGCGCAGGTGCGGCAGCGGAAGAAGTGGCGATATTTCACACGATCATCGGTCGGCATTGGCTATTCCCCCGGACAAGCAGGCTTCAAGCCGCTGGTTCCATTCTTTCCGCTCAGGCATGGCTTGCGTAAGGCCCGGACCGATCAGCGGCACCCACGCATACCGGTGGATCGGCGCACGGCCCATCTCGTCTTGGCACCCCGGCAGACGGGCCATCCTATCGGACGAGACGCAACCGGGTAGCGCGAGCGCGGCCACGACGGCGATCAGCGCCCGCATCACACCACCATCCCAGGCACCAGGAACCCCTCCGGCAGCCGCCAGACCTCCGGCTCAACGGTCAGTTCCTCCCGCGTGATGGCATTTGCCCAGAACCCCACCACGGCCCAGCAGCGGCGTGCATGGTCGCGGCGGCGTGTCACACGGTACTTGATCGGGAACGCCGTATCGTCCCCGTCTGAGGCTCTCGCCTTGGCCTCGATCAACGTGTTGTCGCGCGGCGCGCAATCCATCGACCGCCACGCGCGGGGATCAGGCAGCGCGGCCACCTCCGGTTCCACGTCAATGATCCGGCTCTCGGGCTTTTTCATGGTTCAATCCATTCATTCTCTTGCCGCCACTCGGCAACGATTGATTTCGCTTCGTTCAGGCTGTTCGGCACCGCGCGCCCCGTCACCACGTAAACGTGCAGCGGATCATCGGCCATCTGGATCGTCGACGCCGATATGTCGGGATGCGACAAATACCGGTCAGCGGGACGGGACAGCCACCCCGGCTTGATCTCAAGGCAAAGCTCGCGGGTAATCATGCCAGTATCCCTCGCTGTTCGTAGAACGATCGCGACGGAGGGGAATCATCTTCCTCCGCCTGTGCCCGCAGGATCGAATACACCCGCCGCGTCAGTATCTCGGCCACGGGCGAAGCCTCGCCGCGCTCCCTGGCCTTGCTGCCCTCCCAGGTAATCCCGTTGGCAATCAGCCCGTTGCGCAGGTTCTCCGTCCATGTCACGTTGCACAGCATGGTCGCAAACGAGCGGTCGTCATGCTGCCTGCCCGACGCCGCCGCGCCAATGTCAGACGCCTCCTGACGGATGATCGACATTTCATCCAGCATCGCCACCGACCGGATTTCAATCAGGTTCGTGACCCAACTGTCGCGGAACATGTTCATCCAGCGGAATTTCAGGTCGCGCCCGATCTTGGAATTGTACACATACCCAGGACCAGGGCTGTCAATCCGGCGATACAGATACCAGGAAGCCGCGCCCATGAAGTCCTCGAACCCATCGGCCATCTGCTGATAGGACTCCGACCGCATCCTGATCCGCAAATCATCGACCTGCTGCATGACCGCCGCGCCCGGCCCGCCCGTCATGTCGATATTGATCCGGCAATTCGTGTATTGCCCCGCGATATACGCCAACACCCAGGCGCAGTGCCGCGTGTCGGGGATATTGTCGGCCCACTCCGCCACCTGCACCATCTTGTCACCGAAGCAGCGGAACACCTCAATCGCGTGGTTGTCGTTGCGGTCGTCCCGGCCAAACGCCGGGTCGCACCCGATCACATACCACCCGTTCGGATCGGGCTTCTCCCATACCCGCAACCGCACATCCGAAGCCGAGGATACCTCCGGGTCAAGCTTCTCCACCTTCGACAAGTGGTAATCATCCCCCAGGTAGAACGTGTATCCCTCATAGGAATACCCCCCGTCCGCGACCGTGGCCGGGGGCGCGCTGGTGATTTCCTCCCGCCTCTGGGCCACCAGTCGCACCTGGAAGAACGAAATACCGCTCTGAACGAACGCCTGCTGTTCCGTGTAGGGCTGGTTCTGATCCATATCCCCGCCCCCGGAATTGGGCACGGATTGCTGCCAGCGATACCACGCAAGCTGCTCCATCGTGATGTCGTAGTCGTACATCTGCTTCACGAGGTCGATCAGGTCTTTCTCGTCCGAAGTCGGTTCCTCCAAACCGAACGTCCTGAACCGGCGGTCACGCAGCCCGATCTTTTGCAGGTTGTGCGACCACCAGCCCACGAAAATGCACCGGCTGGAGAACTCGTCCTCGCGCGCCGCGTCCCACATATCCTTCCAATGGTTCGGACCGTGGGCCGTACTTTCAAAAATGTAGAGCGCACGCGGATTATCCGGCGCCATGGCGTGCCGGAAAGACTCCCCCCCCTCCACCTTGCCTTAGCTCGCCCCCTCCGTCAGATGCCCGACG
>CAIQIC010000229.1 GCA_903871765.1 uncultured Lentisphaerota bacterium | reverse complement strand
TCGGCCCGTAAAACGCGCCGCCGCCGCGGTCCAGCTCGTAGGGCACGCCCTCGGACTGCAGCGCGCTTTCCAGCGCGGCGGTCGCCTGCTGCCAGCGCGCCTCTGCGCCCACCGCCTTGGCCGGCCGCGTCGCGAGATACGCCGTGATCTCCGTAAATCCGAAGGTCTGCCAGATGCGTTTGGCGAACTGCATCACGCGCTGGATTTCGCCCGCGATCTGCTCCGGCGTGCAGATGATGTGGGCGTCGTCCTGCGTGAAGCCGCGCACGCGGAACAGGCCCGCCAGCACCCCGGCCTTCTCGTAGCGATACACCGTCCCCAGCTCCGCCCAGCGCAGCGGCAGGTCGCGATAGGACCATTTCCGGGACTGGTAGATCTTGATATGGAACGGGCAGTTCATCGGCTTGATGAAATACTCGTCGCCGTCAATGTCCATCGGGGCGTACATGCTTTCCCGGTAAAAGCCCAGGTGCCCGCTGGTTTCCCAGAGGTTGGCGCGCCCGAGGTGCGGCGTGTAGACGATGTCGTAGCCGTTCCGCAGATGTTCGCGCCGCCAAAAGTCCTCGATCAGCAACCGCACCCGCGCGCCCTTGGGATGCCAGAGCACCAGGCCCGGCCCGATGCTCTCGTCCGTGGAGAACAGGTCCAGTTCGCGGCCGAGCTTGCGGTGGTCGCGCTTCTTCGCCTCCTCGATGCGGGCCAGATGAACGCGCAGTTCCTTCTCCGACGCGAACGCCGTGCCGTACAGCCGCTGCAGCATCGGGTTGGTTTCCCGGCCGCGAAAGTAGGAACCGGCCACGGAGGTCAGCTTGAACGCTTTGACCCCGCTGGTCCCCGGCAGGTGCGGCCCGCGGCACAGGTCCAGGAAATCGCCGCTGCGGTAGAAGGTGATCGCCTCGCCGGCGGGAATGTCCGCCAGCCGCTCGAGCTTGAACCGCTGACCGCGTTCGCGGAGCAGTTGCTCCGCCTCCGCGCGCGACAACTCCACCCGCTCGAACGGCAGGTTGGCCTTGATCAGGTCGGCCATCTCCGCCTCGATGCGCGGAAAGTCCTCCGGGGTCAGCCGGTGCGGGAGGTCAAAGTCGTAATAGAAGCCGTCGTCGGTGGCCGGACCGATGTCCAGTTGCACGTTCGGGAACAGGCGGGTTACGGCCGCCGCCATGACATGCGCCGCGCTGTGGCGCATCCGGTCGAGATCAGACGGGTCTTTGTCCTTCATCAACGCTGCTTGGCCATTCCCTTCCACCGTCCGGCCGCCCTGGCCGGTCACAAGAGACGGCGGCACTATAAACCTTCGGCGCGGGGAGTCAAATCTTTATCCGCGACAATCTTTATCCGCTGCCGGCGATCGGCGCGCGCGATCAGGTCGGCGGGTTCGTTTCCGACGACTTTTATTGGCTGACGGCCAAGAGCCCTGCGAATTTGGCCCGGCTGGACCGCCTGCCGTGGGAGCCGTGGCCGGAAACGGCGGATCTATGCCGCACGGCCACCTCGCCCGGCCACCGCCGCCCGCTGTCAGCCGTTCAGGCGCGACGGCCCAAGCGGCCCGCCGCATGCGGCCAACGACGCCGGGCAAGCGTCCCGATCGCCCGCAGCGGCCACCGGCACCCTTTGCTTTCCGGCGGCTCAAAACCCTTGCGGTCAGCGCTGGCGCGCTGTAATATTTTGGGTGCGTGACGCTTCAAACGGACGGTGTTTTTGACGCTTTTCGCAATAGCTTAAATGTTGCTAAGCCGTTCATCTGATAGTTGCTACGACTACGTCCACTTCGCAGGATGTATGAATCCGAAGATAATACTGATCGTCCTGCTTTCCGCACTTACGGTGAGTTGTCGGACCCTTCCGGAAGTGAACAGGAGCTCCGACATTTCGGTCAAGTTGCACCCAATCACCTATTCGCCGCTGATCGACAGCGTGACCAATCCATGGCTAATCATGGATGTGAGCCAGCGCGATCCCTTTCCTGAAGGGGCGATGGGAAGCCCGCGCGGCATTTCTTTCCCAAACGGGTTGACGCCCGAATTGGAGAAATGGAGAGATAAGTACACCGCGCAAGTTGATCTCATCGCTGAAATACGGAATATCTCATCACATGATCTGAGGTTGTTTGAAGAATGGAATTCATGGGGATACTGCAACCTTAAGTTCGTCTTTACCGATGGGTTTCATGAGTTCTGGGTCACAAAGCAACCCGGTTTATGGTACAGGAACTTTTCGTCGTTCCATACGCTGGCCCCCGGCAAGAGCCTTCAAATCCCCGTGGCACTCGTGGGCCACATTTGGACCGGTCTCGATGTGGTCAACACGAACGCTAGCCACATCGTCTCTGTACGTGCGCTCTACGA
Source organism: uncultured Lentisphaerota bacterium (assembly GCA_903871765.1). Taxonomy (GTDB): domain Bacteria; phylum Verrucomicrobiota; class Kiritimatiellia; order CAIQIC01; family CAIQIC01; genus CAIQIC01. The sequence continues at coordinate 8,918 of CAIQIC010000229.1, read as the reverse complement.
ACAGTACCAAACGCCAATGTTTGGAGTTTCCAAATACGTCTGGAGAGGGTCTGTTTCATCTCCCTTATACCCCGCAGCAAAACTGCTGCCTCGATTCGGATTCCTGAAAAGTGAAAGTCATGAAGCCAAAGAAATCGAAATGACGCCAGTGGATGTGCCGCCTGTTGACCGGGCCATCCCCGACGCCATTAAAATCAAGATTGAGTGATGCAGATGATTCCGGCCGCTTTTCCCTGCCCGAAAAGCTGCGACGGTTAAAAAAAATCAGCGCCCTTACAGGCATGTAGGGTCAATCCACCTCGGCGCCAGCCGTTCCACGCTACTGAAGCAACCTCCAGAAGCTTGAGGGCCGGCAAAGCGGCTGCGTATTCAGGGCAGACGCAACAAAAACATCCGAAGAGGCACGAAGTGGGCCGCGCGGATACCACACATGGAGGGCGCCGCGCCGTCGGCGCCGTCTTCCGCCTTTTTTTGGCGGCGACAGCGCGCCGCTCTCCAGAACACGGCATAGAAATGACCAAACGCTTGCGTGCGCAAATGGTCTTCGATCCGTGCCACGTCTCCTGAATTTTAGATACGTTTGCCCTGTCGGCAAGGCGGCCGCGTATTCCCCTGCGGCCCCGCACGTGCTATCCTGCCCAAACGCTGTAGCCCTCCGAATCGAGGGGCAAAACGATGATGGATGCCTGGGAACATTTTTCGCATCCGGCGGACGTCGGGGTGCGCGGCTGGGGGCTGACCAAGGCGGCGGCCTTCGCGCAATGCGCGCTGGCCTTGACGGCCCTGATCGCCGACCCCGCCGTCATCGCACCGCGCCTGGCCGTGTCGCTGGCCTGCGAAGCCGACCATGACGAAGCGTTGCTGGTGAATTGGCTCAGCGCATTGATTTGTGAAATGAGCGTGCGTAATATGTTGTTCAGTCGGTTCGAGGTGGAGATCAACGACGGCCGGCTCAACGCCACCGCGTGGGGCGAGCCGGTGGACCCGCCGCGGCATCAGCCCGCCGTCGAGGTCAAGGGCGCCACCTACCACGCGCTGCGCGTGGGCCGGCTCGACGATGGCCGCTGGCTGGCGCAGTGCGTGGTGGACGTATAGCATGGAGACAACCATGGATCCGGCACGACTGATCCGTAAGAGCACGACCGAGTGGTGGCTGGAGCCCCACGGCGCCATGCGGGTGCCGGGCGTGCTCTTTGCCGACGAAGAGCTGATCCGCGAGATGGATGACCAGGTGCTCGACCAGATGGCCGGCGTCGCCTGCCTGCCCGGCATCGTCCAGGCGTCTTTCGCCATGCCGGACGCGCACCGCGGCTATGGCTTCCCCATCGGTGGCGTCGCCGCGTTCGATGCCGACGCCGGCGGCGTGGTGTCCGCCGGCGGCGTCGGGTTCGATATTTCCTGCGGCGTCCGCACGGCGCTGACCAAACAACCCGCGGATGAAATCCGTCCCCGGCTGGAGCGGCTGGCCGACCTGCTGCTGGCGCGGATCCCGGCCGGCGTCGGCAGCCGCGGCCCCCTGCGGCTCGGTCACGGCGAACTGGAGGCCATGCTCACGGACGGCGCCGCGTGGGCGGTGCGCTGCGGCTACGGCACGGCGCGCGAGCTCGAGCGCATCGAAGGCCGCGGCGTCGCCGCCGACGCCGATCCGGCCCAGGTCTCGCCGCAGGCCAAGAGCCGGCAGGCGGAGGAAATGGGCACGCTCGGCTCCGGCAACCATTACCTGGAAGTGCAGGAAATCGTTGAGCTCTACGACGCGCCGCTGGCTGCGCTCTACGGGTTGCGGGTGGGCGAGGTGGCGGTCAGCATCCACTGCGGCTCGCGTGGCCTCGGACACCAGGTGGCGACGGATTACTCCCGGCGCATGGTCGCCGCCGCCGCCCGCCACGGCATCGCCCTGCCCGACCGCGAGCTGGCCTGTGCGCCCATCTGCTCGGAGGAGGGTCAGGCCTACCTGGGCGCGATGAACGCGGCCATCAACTGCGCGCTGGCCAACCGGCAAATCCTGCTGGAGTTGGTGCGCCGCGCGTGGCGGGAGCTGTTCCGCGGCGTGGACCTGGAACTGCTCTACGACGTCTCGCACAACACCTGCCGGCTGGAGGACGTGACGCTGGACGGCCAGCCGCGCGCCTTCTACATCCATCGCAAGGGGGCGACGCGCGCCTTCGGCCCGGGCCACCCCGACCTGCCGCCCGAGTTGCGCGCCGCCGGCCAGCCGGTGCTGATCGGCGGCACCATGGGCACGTCGTCGTATATCATGGCCGGCACGGCGGAAAGCGCCGGGCGCGCCTGGTCCTCCGCCTGCCACGGCGCGGGCCGCACCATGAGCCGCACCCAGGCCAGCCGGCAGTGGCAGGGCCGCGCCGTCATGGACGACCTCGCCCGGCACGGCATCCTGATCCGCACCCGCTCCTTCCGCGGGCTCGCCGAGGAGGCGCCGGGCTCCTACAAGGACGTGGACCGCGTGGTCGCGGCCACCGCCGCCGCCGGCCTGGCCCGCAAGGTCGCCCGGCTCGTGCCGCTGGCCTGCGTGAAGGGGTAAAGCCAAAGCCTATCAGGTCAAGCAGGTCCTGAGGGCGATCGAGAGGTTGGAGTATGAAAGCCATTCAAGCGGGGAATTCATGGTGCGTGTTCCGCCCGACGTGCATAGCGAATTGACGCTGGAAGCCGCCGAAGCCGGCGTAAGCCTGAACCGTTTGGCGACCGTGAAGTTGGTCCACTGAATAACAACGGTGTCCACCAACGCGTCAAACACCATGTCACGTTCCGCGCGAGGTTCATGCGCGCCGTAAAAATCATGAAACGAAAGGAAAGCCCACACTCTTCCGGTTTGCCGGGCACGCCGGAACCTGCTACAAACCGCCCATGCTGGCTGGCGTTATTTTCGATTTTGACGGCGTGTTAGTGGATTCCGAACCCTACCATTGGGCGGCCTTCAACGAGGTTTTCCCGTCGCCGGACCTGCAGATCACCCGGGCGGAATACGATGCCCACTACCTCGGCTTTGACGACCGCGGCGCGTTCCGGGCGCGCTTCCAGCACGCCGGGCGCCCGCTGACAGAAGACGCGCTGCAGCGGCTGGTGGAGGAAAAAGGCCGGGCCCTGGAGCGCCTGATCGAAACCCAGGGTATTCAGCCCTTCCCCGGCGTCGTCGAGTTGCTGGGCGCGCTGCGGCGCGAAGGCGTACCGCTGGCGCTCTGTACCGGCGCAACGCGCCGGGACGTGGCGGTGATCCTGCGCCAGTTGCGCATCCTGGACGTGTTCGATGCCCTGGTCACAACCGACGACGTCCACCTCAGCAAGCCGGACCCCGCCAGCTATCGGCTCGCCCTCGAGCGCCTGCAGCTCGCATTTCCGGAAAAGAACATCCCGGCCGGACAGACGCTGGCCGTCGAGGATTCGCTGTGGGGCATCCAGGCGGCGCGCGGCGCCGGCCTGCGGGTGCTGGCCGTGGCTAACACCTACGACGACGCCCCCTTGCGGCAGGCGGACTTCGTGCTGTCCTCGCTGGCCCGCGTCACGCCGGACCGCTTGCGCCAATTGCTGTCATGAAAATTCTCATCGCCGGCGCCAGGGGTCAGTTGGGGCGGGACTGCACCCAAGTCCTGGGCGCCGCCCATGCCGTGACGAGCTTCGATCTGCCGGACATGGATATCACCGTCCCCGAACAGGTGCGCCGGACGCTGGAGCAAATCCGCCCCGACGTGGTGATCAATTGCGCGGCCTACAACCGGGTGGACGATGCCGAGGAGCATCGGGAGATCGCCTGGCGGTTGAACGCGGAGGCGCCCGGCGTCCTGGCGGCGGCATGCCGGAAAAGCGGCGCCCGGCTGGTGCAGCTCTCCACGGATTATGTCTTCGATGGGCAACGACCACCGCCCGGCGCCTACACCGAAGAAGATGAGCCCCACCCGCTCTCGTGGTACGCTCAATCCAAGCTGGGCGGCGAAAGCGCCGTGCAACAGGGTTGTGACGACTGGATCATTCTGCGCACCGCCTGGCTCTACGGCCGGCATGGCGTGAATTTCCCCAAGACCATGCTGCACCTGGCCCTGCGCGATCCCAACCGGCCAATCCGGGTGGTGAACGAGCATTACGGCACACCCACCTGGTCCTGGCGGCTGGCGGAACAGATCAAAGTCGTGATCGAGGCGGGCGCTCAAGGGTTGTTTCATGCCACGGCCGAGGGCTACGCCACCTGGTTTGACCTGGCCGCCTGTTTTCTAGCCGCCCTGCGCGTGCCCCATCGCCTCGAACCCTGCCGGGACGTTGACTATCCCACACGGGCTGTGCGGCCGGCCAACACGATCCTCGAAAATGCGCGGCTGAAGAAGGCGGGCCTGAACATCCTGCGTGACTGGCGGGCCGATCTGGAGGAATATGCCGCGCGGTACGGGACCGCCTTGATCGCGGAGGCGCGGGCCGGATTGCAAAAGTAACGGCCGGGCGGTGCGGTATGAACGCAAGCACAGGAGCAAACCGATGAAAGGTATCATTCTGGCCGGGGGCGCCGGCAGCCGGCTGTATCCCATCACCCGGACCGTCAGCAAACAACTCCTGCCGGTGTACGACAAGCCGATGATTTATTATCCGCTATCCGTGCTCATGCTGGCCGGCATCCGCGAGATCCTGGTCATTTCCACGCCGGCGGACCTCCCCCGCTTCCGCGAGCTACTGGGCGACGGTGATCATCTGGGCTTGCGCTTCGCCTACGCCGAACAGCCGCGTCCCGAGGGCCTGGCCCAGGCCTTCGTGATCGGCGCGGACTTTGTCGCGCACGACCGCGTGGCCCTGGTGCTGGGCGACAATATTTTTTACGGCAACAACATGGGCGAGATCCTGCAGCGCGCCGGACAGGTCCGCGACGGGGCGCTCATCTTCGGCTACCCGGTCAAGGATCCCGAGCGGTACGGCGTCGTGGAGTTCGACGCCGCCGGCCGGGCGCTGAGCCTGGAGGAAAAACCCGCGCACCCCAAATCCCGTTACGCCGTGCCGGGCCTGTATTTTTACGGACCGGAGGTCGTGCCGCTGGCCGCGGCCCTGCGCCCCTCGGCGCGCGGCGAGTTGGAAATCACGGACCTCAACCGCCACTACCTGGAGCAGGGGCGGCTGCAGGTGGAACTGCTGGGGCGCGGGTTTGCCTGGCTGGACACCGGCACCTACGATTCGCTGCTACAAGCCGCCAATTTCGTGCAAACCATCCAGGAGCGGCAGGGGCTGAAGATCGCCTGCATCGAGGAGATCGCCTACCGGTGCGGCTACATCAGCCGGAGTCAACTGACAGCCCTGGCGCAGCACATGGCGAAAAACGATTATGGCCGCTACCTGCAGCGCGTGGCGGAGGGAGAAGATTGATCATGGCCGGCCTGCAATGCAACGCAACCGCGATCCCCGGCGTGCTGCTGCTGTCCGCTGACGTGTACGGCGACGAACGCGGATATTTTCGCGAAGTGTACCGCCGGGACCGGTATGCCGCCGTCGGCATCCCGGATGAATTCGTACAGGACAATCAATCCCACTCCGTGCGCGGCGTGCTGCGCGGGCTGCACTACCAGATTCGCCGGCCGCAGGCCAAGCTGGTGGGCGTGGTGCGCGGCGCCATTTTCGACGTCGTCGTGGACCTCCGCCGGGGTTCGCCCGCCTTCGGACGCCACGTGGCGTTGGAACTGACGGATGCCGAGCACCGGTTGCTGTTCGTCCCCACCGGCTGCGCCCATGGTTTTTGCGTGCTCAGCCCGGAGGCGGATGTGCTGTACAAATGCACGGACTTTTACGATCCCGGCGGCGAGGGCGGCGTGCTGTGGTCCGATCCCGCCCTGGCCATTCCCTGGCCGATCGCGGCGCCGCTGCTTTCTCCCAAGGATCGGTCTCATCCGCGACTGGCGGACATTCCGCTGCACCTCCTGCCGGTCTGGACGCCCGCCGCCGGCGGGCCTGCAATATGATAGCCGGTCGGGGGCGGCAACGCTCTGCTGCTATGATGAAACGCGGATGGCAAGGGCGGGGAGCGCGGGCTTCCAGCCCGCCCTGTAGTATGCGCTGCGCTTCACTACAGGGCCCGCCGCGTCCGGCATCCTGCCGGACGCTGATGGCACAGCCCGGCATAGCCGAAATCAAAGCAAAATGAATTTGGAACTCATGAAATCATGAAAAGAATAATGTTCCCCGTCGTTCCTTCTTTCCTGATTTCCAAATTGATAATCCGCTGTTTTCAAACCCTCTCCTCAGGCCTATTCGTTAATGGCGGCTGTGCCGGGCCGTGATCTTCGCGGTGAAGTCTGCCGACTCAGGTCTCCGGTCTCAGGTCTCATCTCAGAACGCGCCGAGGAAGAGACTGGAGAAGGTGGCCAGCGGGGCGTATTCGCGGAAATCGTCAATGGCGGCGCGGGCTTCGTTCAGGGTCTTCTTGACATCCTGGTACAGGGAATCGTCCTGCGTCAGCTTGCCCAGCGTCCCCTCGCCTTTTTCGATCCGGGACGCGATCTTCCGCACGGACGCGACCGTGGCGGCCGTGTCCTTGTACAACTGGTCGTCCTTGGCCAGCAGCTTGCCGAGCGTCCCCTCGCCCGCGGCCAGCCGCTCGCTGATTTCCTTGAGCCGCGCCGTGGTGGCCTTGAGGTCGTTGTACACCTGCTCCTCCACGAGCAATTTGCCGATCGTGCCCTCGCCGGCGGCGAGCTTGCCGCTGATCTTTCGCAGGTCCGTGACGCTGGCGGACAGGTTTTCCAGCATCTTGCCCTCCTCCATCGTCTTGCGGAGCTCTGCGATCGTACGGGTGGCCTCATCAATCAAGTCCACGGGCAGCAACCCGTGCAGCAAGGTGCCTTCCGGCACCAGGGGTTTTCCCGCCGTGCCGAGGTCCATGGCGAGATAGCGACCGCCGAGCACGGAGGAGGGCAACACCTCGATCTTGTAGTCGGTGTGGATCTCCACCGGTTGTTCCAGGCTCACGTACACATGCGCACCGTTCTTGCTGACCTGCAGACGCTCCACCTTGCCGATGTCCACGCCACGGACAAAGACGTTGTCGCCCTTGCGCAGGCCCATGACGCTTTCGAAGAGCACCTCCAGCTTGTAGTTGCCGCCGAACCAGCGCTGCCGGCTGAGCACGGCCGTGCCGAAGAATAACGCCACGATCATCATGGCAAAGAAAAATCCGACGATGACCTCGATCGTGGTATCCTGCCGCAAGCTTTTCTTCATGTCGCCACCGCCTTTTCCCAGTTGCCGTGTTTGGTGATGAATTGCGCTTCCAAAAACTGCTGCACCTTGGCGTTCGTCGAACGCACGAACTCCGCCGGCGTGCCGACGGCCACGATCTGCCCGCCGTCCAGCATGGCGATGCGCGTGCCGATCGCCAGCGCGCTGTGCAGGTCGTGCGTCACCACCACGCTGGTGATCCCCAGCGACTGCCGCAGACTGTCAATCAGCGCGTCAATCGTTCGCGCCGTCACCGGGTCCAGGCCGGAGGTCGGCTCGTCATACAGCACGATCTCCGGCTGGGTGATGATCGCCCGCGCCAGCCCCACCCGCTTGCGCATGCCGCCGGACAGCTCCGCGGGCAGCTTGTCGAACGCGTCCGCCAGACCGACCAACGCCAGCTTCGCCGCCGCCAGCCGGTCAATGTCCGCGTCGCTGTCGTTGGTACGCTGCCGCAGTGGCAGGCCGACGTTGTCGCCCGCGCTGAGCCATGCCAGCAGGGCGCCGCTCTGGAACAGCACGCCGAACCGCGCGCGGATCTGCTCCAGCCGCCAGCCGCGCGCCTCGCTGATGCAGTCCTCGCCGATCCACACCCGGCCGCTGTCCGGCGTCAGCAACCGGATCATGTGCTTGAGCATGACGCTCTTGCCGGCGCCAGAGGTCCCGACGATGAAGAACGTCTCGCCCGGCTCGATTTTCAGCTCCACGCCGTCGAGCACCACCCGGCCGCCCAACCGCTTGCTGACCTGTTCCATCCGGATCATTTGTAGAACAACCGGGTTATGAAATAGCCCATCATCAGAATGATCAGGAACGAAATGATCACCGTCCGCCGCGTCGCCCGGCCCACCCCCACCGCGCCCTCGGCGGCCCCAAAGCCCTGGTGGCAAGCCACGGTGACGATGATGACGCCGAAGACCATCGCCTTGAACAGACCGACGTACAGATCCTTGTTTTCCGCAAAACGCGTGCAGTTGTCGAAATAGGCTGTGAAGGACACGTTGAGCTGCGTGGAGCCCACGATCGCGCCGCCGAAAATCCCCACCGCGTCCGTGTAGATCGTCAGGAACGGCATCATCAGCGTTAACGCCACCAACCGCGGCATGACCAGGAAGCGGACCGGGTTGATGGACATGATTTCCAGCGCGGCGATTTCCTCGCTGATGACCATCGTGCCCATCTGCGCCGCGATGGCCGAACCCACGCTGGCTGCAATGATCAGGCCCGTCATGAACGGGCCCATCTCGCGCAGCAGCACCACCGTGACGGCCGTGCCGATGTTGACCTCCTGGCCGAAGCGTCGCAGCTCCAGGCCGGTCTGCAGCGCCAGGATCATGCCGGTGAACAGGGCCACGACGGTGATCACGCCCAGGCTCTTGATGCCGCCCACGAACATCTGCTGCCGCAGGTCGGCGCGGTTCTGCCGCGAAAGCATGTAGTGGACGTTCGCCACCGCCTCGCCCAGCATCCGCAGCGCCCGGCCGGTGTTGCGCAACAGCAGCAGCACCGCCCGGCCGAGACGCGCATAGGTGTTCACCGGCGGCGCGAAATATTCTGGCTCCCGCGTGATAATGGTTCGGCTCCCGAAGTAATTTACGCCCGGAGCATACAACAATCGTTTCCCCCTGTCCAACCCCGGCCGCGGCCTTCAGCCGCGCCACTGCTCGCTGGTGACCTTGAGGCGCTGGGCCATTTCCCGCAGGATCGTCTGGACGATGCCC
>CAIQIC010000228.1 GCA_903871765.1 uncultured Lentisphaerota bacterium | reverse complement strand
TAGCTGAACTTCGGCATGAATCTTCTTTCGTTCTCAGCCCGCCGGTGACAGGCGCCACCGTCGTCCGGCGGCGGAGCCCACGCGCGTCGCCGGCCGCCCGGAGCTACGTCTCCGCCAGCGCCTCATCCTCCTCGGACACGCGCAGCACCTCGTCCAGCGTGGTGACGCCCTGCAGCACCTTGGACCAGCCATCCGAACGCAGCGTGCGCATCCCCGCGCGCAGCGCCGTGGTCTTGAGGTCGCTCGTCGAGGCGCGCGCGGTGATCAGCGTCCGGATCGCCTCATGCACCGCCAGGATTTCGTAGATCGCCGTGCGGCCGCGGAACCCCATCTGGCGGCAGCGCTCGCAGCCCGCGGCCTCGTAGATCCGGCCTTCGGCCAGCCGCTCGGGCGGAAAACCGATCTTGTCCAGGAAGCCGGCATCCATCTTCCACGGCCGCCGGCAGTCCGGGCACAGGCAGCGCACCAGGCGCTGCGCGATCACGGCCTCCAGCGACGAGGCGATCAGGAATGGTTCGATGCCCATGTCAATCAGCCGCGTAATGGCGCCGGGCGCGTCGTTGGTGTGCAGCGTGCTGAACACCAGATGCCCGGTCAGCGCCGCGCGGATGGCGATCTCGGCGGTTTCCTTGTCGCGGATTTCGCCCACCATGATGACGTCCGGATCCTGGCGCAGGATGTGGCGCAGGCCGACCGCGAACGTCAGCCCGATCTCCGGCCGGACCTGGATCTGGTTGATGCCGGCCATCTCGTATTCGATCGGCTCCTCGATGGTGAGGATGCGCTTGTCCACGGAATTGATGGTATGCAGCCAGGCGTAGAGGCTGGTGGACTTGCCCGAACCGGTGGGCCCGGTGACCAGCAGGATGCCGTGCGGCCGGACGATCATTTTCTGGAGCAGCGCCTCGTCCGCCGGGCTCAGGCCGAGCTTGTCCATGCCCAGCATGCCGCTGGAGCGCATCAGCAGGCGCAGGCTGACGCTCTCGCCGTACACCGTGGGCATGGTCGAGACGCGCACGTCAATCTCCTCGCCGCGGATGCGCAGGCTGATGCGGCCGTCCTGCGGCAGGCGCTTCTCGGCGATGTCCATGTTGGCCATGACCTTGATGCGCGAGATGATCGCCGGCTGGAACCGCTTGAGCTGCGGCGGCACGGGCGTCTGGCGCAGCACGCCGTCAATCCGGTAACGGATGCGCAAGTCCATCTCCATCGGTTCCAGGTGGATGTCCGTGGAGCGGTCCTGATGGGCCTCCCAGAAGATCTGGTTGACGAACTTGACCACGGACGCTTCCTGGTCCAGCTCGCTCAGATCCTTGGGCAGCAGGTCCTCTTCCTCCTTCATCTCGATGCGATGGTCCTGCATCAACTGGTCCATCGTATCCGCGCCCACGCCGTAGAACTGCTTGGCGGCGCGGACCAGGTCGTCGGCCGGGCAGAGGGCCAGGCGGACGCGGACGCCGGCCGCCAGGCGCAGGGCGTCCACGAGACCTGGCCGGAAGGGATCGTGCGTCGCCACGCGCAAAGCGCCCTGCTCCAGGCCCAGCGGGACGACGTTATATTGGAACACGGCCTTGGTCGGCAATTTGGCCAGCACGTCCGGAGGGATCGGTTGCTCGCCGACCCGCACAAACGGCAGTTGCAGCACGCGCGCCAGGGCCTGCAGGTAGACATCTTCGCGGATGGAACACGTTTCCACGACGATGGTTGTGACGGAGCCGTCGCCTTCTTTCAGCCGGGCGAGCAACCCGGCCAACTGTTCCCCGGTGAACAGCCCCGTGCCCTGCAAAATCTCGGCTAATTTGGTGGTCGCCATGGCTCTATCTATTAAAACGCAACGCTACACCATTTTAGTATTTGAGGAAAGCAGAAAGCCCGGTGGCGGGAGGGGCGCGGCGTCGGCCAACCGCTCAGGGCTGACGGATAAAGACGATGTCGAAATGTTGCTGCAAGGCGGCCTGGAAATAATCGCCCCGGAGCTGGTCCGTCGGCGCGTCGTAGGTCAGGGTGTAGGTGCAACCGGGATAGCCTGTGTCGCGGAGTTCGACAAAGATGTTGAGCGTGCCAGCCGGCCGGGTCGCCTTGGCGGCGGCGAGCTGGCCGTCAGCGGTGACCGACTGAATTTCCAGCACGTAGCCGCCATCGGGGCGCAACCATTTGCCGGTCAATCGGGATAGCTCGGTCGGGACGGCCACGGCGGTCGGCGGCAGCAGCGGTGGTGGTGGCGGCGGCGGTTGGTCCGCCTGCCGCCGTCCGCAGCCCGACGCGATCCAGGCCAGCGCCAACACGACGGCGGCGAGTTGGGGAAGGGCACGGGTGCAGTGGCGGGCTTGGTTGCTCAGCGGCCGTTTTCCGACCCGCTGGAACATGGGGCGGCCTTTGGCCGGTTGGATATCGATCGTCTTTTCCTTTGCCATGGTTATCCCCTGCTATCGGCCGCATGCCGCAACCGGTCGTCCACCACGCTGCAATAGAAATTCATCTTGCCGGCGTACTCCGGTTTGAACGCGCCCTTCTTGAGATCAATGACGATGAAGCAACGGAGTTTGAGGTGGTAGAAGAGCAGGTCCACGTAGAAATCCTCATCGCCGACATCGAGATGGAACTGCCGGCCCACGAAAGCGAAGCCCTGCCCCAGTTCCAGAAGAAACTTCTCCAGGTGATGGATCAGCGTGACCTCCATCGCCCGCTCGTGGAAAGGCTCCTGCAAGGTCAGAAAGTCGAAGATGTACGGGTCTTTCAGGATCTGCCGGGCGAGATCGGACTGCACCGGGGGCAGGCGGTCAGCGAAGTTGGTGACCGCCTGGCCCTGGCGTTCATGGGCGCGGCTCCGGATCATCAGAGCCAGAACGTTCCGGCTCCAACCTTGCGCCAGGATCTGTTGCATGTACCAGAGGCGGGTGGGCAGATCCTTGATCCGTTCCATGAGGATGATGTTGTGCCCCCACGGCAATTCCACCGCAAGTCGCCGCAAAATCAGCGACGCCTCGCTTACTTCCAATTTTGCCACCGCCTGCGGCAAAATTGCATTGCGACTCGATTGTGCCGCAGTTTGCGGCACTTTTGCGCCCGAACCCAATTTTGCAACAGGTTGTTGCAAAATTGGCGGCGGCCCATATTCCTGCGCGAGACGGATCATGTAGCCGATATTCCGCTCCGAAAATCCCTTCACTTCCGGAAGTTCGTTTTGGATGTCGCGGGCCAGTCTGGGGATGACGGCGGCACCCCAACCTTTTTTCGTCTGCCGCTCCGCGATCATCCGCCCGATATCCCAGTACATCAGGATCATCTCGCGGTTGGCGGAGAGAGTCGCCTTGACCTGGGCCGTGCGGATTCTGGCCTTGATCTCCGTCAGCAGTCTTGGGTAGTTGTTTGGCGGTAGCGCTGCTGAACCCAGCGCGGATGCGACCGCGGGCACCAACGCCTGGGTGGTCTTGCGCCTGCCTTTGCGTCGTTCGGACTTCATGGTTCCACGCCTCCCTGCCCCGCAAACTCACGGGCGGTCTTCAGTTGATCGTACGGCAGGACGTCGCCATCGGCAAAGATTATTTGTCATAGTGGGTGCAAGCATCGCTGTCGTCAATCGCGGTTTTGAGGGTTTCGATTTTCCGCTTGCAACGCGCCCGCCGGGCTTTACACTCAACGTTCATGAAGAGGGAAAAGGCCCCGACGAGTGGAGCCACCCGCCGATCGCGGTCGGCGTGTATCATGCTGCTGCTGGGCGGCCTGTGGGCCGCGGCGGCCGCCGCGGAGACCGGCTCCAACCTGTGCTACAACGGCGGCTTCAACAGCACCAACGGCCCCTTGGACGGCTGGAACGTAAACTACGAGTGGATGGGCAACGGGAACTTCATGAAGAATCATGAGGCGTGTACCGTGCTGCCGAGCTACAAGGGCAAAAGCAACGTCCTCTGGGTGAATCCGGGCAAGCAGGCCCGGGTCGAAAGCAAACCGATCCCGATCGAAAAAGGCGTGCGCTATAAATGCACGATGGATATCTGCTGCCCGGACTCGATTTTTTATTTCTGCGGCTACAAGTGGGAACCGGGTATCGCGCCGCACCCCGATCCGAAGCTCAGCGAACTGCGGCGGATTTTAAGGAGCGAGCATTATTTGGGCGGCAGCGGCGGCAGCGGGTGGAAGACGGTTTCGTTTATCATGCCGATGGAGGAGATCTCAGAGCTCGAATGGAGCCACTACAAGGACATCCGCTTTGCAACCGTTTATATGTGCCGCTACCGGGGCGGATGGTATGTCACGAATGTCAGGGTGGAAAAAATACCGGGGACGTACAAGGTCGTCAAGAAAACCGAAGCGAAAACCGCGCCCACCACCCCGGCCACCGGCGTCCGGCCGAAAACCCCGCCGCCGGCCGCCGCGCCCAAGCCGGTCAAGAAGCCCAGCATCATCGAGGAAGACAATGAATAGCATGAACGCCCATCGTCGCCTCATCCTGTGCGCCGTGCTCCTGCTGGCCGCCGCGGCGCTCCCGGCGCACTGCCAGGAGCGGCACCGGCTGTACACCGCCACCAATCCTTCCGACCCGGGCGGCATCCGGGGGATCATCACCAGCCCGCACAAGCCCATCGTGGAGGTCCTCGCCATGCCGCCCGACGAGCCGCGGTTCGTGTACGAGGGCAAGGTGACCGGGGATCATCAGGGCTTTCTCTTCGAATCGCTGCCGATGGGGATCTACGACCTGCTGATCGTCTATGCGGATGACTTCTACGAGGGGGTGGAACTCCATCCCCAGCCGAGCACGCTCACGAAGGATGACCTGCAGAAGATCGAGGACATCATCTTGGCCTCCCAGCCCTATTTCACCAAGCGGGTCATTCACCGGGTCGCGGGCACGACGGGCCGCGGCAATGTCGCCCGCTGCCTGGTCACCTTCCTGCGCGACAAGGAATCCAGCGGCACGACGTCCCACCGCGAAGGCCTGGAGTACATGGTGAACCAAGCCGGCCTGGGCTGGCGCCGCACCTTCAAGCTCGTGTGGCTGAAGGACGTGGGCCCCGGCTGGCAGGTGGTGCAAACCCGGGACCTGTATCCGGTCTGGACCGACCCGGCGCATGCGCTGCCCAAGCACCACTTCCGCGACAAGCTGTCCCGGATCCGCGTGACGGACAGCATCAAGGACATCGGCCACCTCGATCTGGCGACCACCCCGCTCAAGCCCGTGGCGGGCAGCCCGTCGAAGCCCGCCCTGCCGGCGGACAATGCCCCGCCAGCGGACAGCGTACCGCCACTGGAATAGGCGCGCGGGAGCAGGCAAGCATTCGCATTTTGGATAGATCGGACCGATTCTTTCCCGGAGCGGAACGTGTCAACGTTCCGAAAGAGCCCGGAACCGTTACCGGTTCCGCTCCAAGCGAAGCCATAATGCGAATGGCTGAGGCGCGCATGGCCTTCCGGTCCGGTCTCAATGCGCGGCGCCGTAGCGCTGGAGAAAATGGGCGACCGTGCGGATGCCGGTGTAATAATTTCCCAGGCGGAATTTCTCGTTGGGCGCGTGCAGGGCGTCGTCCGGCAGCCCGAAGCCCATCATGACGGTCGGAATGCCGAGATGCCGGGCAAAGTCGCCGACCACGGGGATGGAGCCCCCGGAGCGGATGAACACGGTGGGCTGGCCGAACACCTCGGCGCAGGCCTGCGCCGCCACGTGGATCGCGGCGTGCCCGGGATCCACGACCACCGCCGGGCTCATGCTCAGCACGCGCACGCTGGCCTGAATGCCGGCCGGCGCGCTCGCCGCCACCCACTGTTCCAGTGCGCGCACCACGCGGGCCGGATCCTGATCCGGCACCAGCCGCAGACTGACTTTGGCCAGCGCCGCGGCCGGGATGACGGTCTTCGAGCCGGCGCCGGTGAAGCCGCCGGCGATACCGTGCACTTCAAACGTCGGCCGCGACCACACGCGCTCGAGCACCATCCGGTCGGCCTCGCCGGTGAGCTGCGTCGCGCCCACCTCCTGCTGCCGGAACGCCTGCTCATCGAAGGGCAGGCGCCGCCAACTGGCCAGTTCGTCGGCGGAGGGCTCCGCGACATCGTCATAGATGCCGGGGATGAGGATCCGCCCGCCGGCGTCCTTCGCCTGGGCGAGCAGTTCGACCAGCCCGTATACCGCGTTGGGCGCGGCGCCGCCGTAGACCCCGGAGTGCAGATCGTGCGCGGGTCCGCGCGCTTCGATTTCGGCGTACACCAGGCCGCGCAGCCCGAGGCACAGGGTCGGCAGGCCCTCGGCATACAGTTCGGTGTCGGACACCAGCGCGACATCGGCGCGCAGCGCGGCGGCCTGTTCCGCCACGTAGCCGGCCAGCGCCGCCCCACCGGATTCCTCCTCGCCCTCGATGAGGAACTTCACGTTGACCGGGAGCCGGCCGCCGGAGACCGCCCGCAGGGCTTCCACGGCCTTGATGTGCATGAACATCTGGCCCTTGTCATCCGAGGCGCCGCGGGCGTAGATGTTGCCGTCGCGGAGGGTGGGCTCAAACGGCGGGGTGACCCACTGGTCGAGCGGATCGGGCGGCTGCACGTCGTAGTGGCCATAGCAGAGTACGGTCGGCCGGCCCGGCGCATGGAGCCAGTCCGCGTACACCAGCGGATGCCCCCCGGTGGGGATCACCGCCACGTGCTCCAGACCGGCCGCGCCCAGGGAATCGGCGACGAAGCGCGCCGCGCGCTCCACGTCCGCGCGGTATTCGGGCAGCGTGCTGATGCTCGGGATGCGCAGCAGTTGGAACAGTTCGTCGAGGAACCGCGACTGGTTGGTTTCCAGATAGGCGGACAGGGCCGGGGACATGGTGTGCATCGCTTCGCGCGCGGCGGCAGACCGCCGCGCCTAGAAATTAACGCTGACGCCCGCTTGGAGCAGCAAGCTGGAGAACTGGTTGTCGCGCTGCGGGCCGTAGATTGTGTTGATGGCTTCCCCATTCGGGTCGTACTGATAATGCACGGCGCCAAACACCCGGAGGTTTTCGGTCAACGCATACTGCGCGCTGGCGCCGACGACCAGCGTAAAGCCGTTGTCAATCTTCAAGTCCAATTGCCGGCCGACCACGTCCACCATGGTGGCCTGAGAGTCCACGAAGAGGTAGCGTACGCCGCCTTCGAGCAGCACGCGGAACGGCTCGTAGTCGATGAAGTCGTACACGAGCGACGCGCCGACCGGGTAGACGTCCACGCGGCCCGCGCTGCCGTTGATCTTGGAGTCCGTGCTTTCTACGTTGAGCCGCTGGACGCCGACGGCCACCGCCACCGCCCAATCCTCGTTGAGCCAGTAACGGTACTGCACCTCGCCGCCATAGCCGTCTTTGTAGAGGCCGTGCTTATCGTCCGGGATGAACAACACCCCGCCGGCGGAGACTTCCTGACCGCCGGCCGTCCGGGCCGCGCACGGCGCGAGCAGGACCGCGCCCAAACTGACGCCGACCATCAACCGCTTGCCCAACATTTTCATATGCCCTCTCCTTCGCAGGTAACCGTGCGCATCCTACCGCATCGGCCGGCCGATGACAAGAGCGACGCAACCAAGCGCTGCTGCCACCGCGGCCCGGGCGGTCACGACGCGGCGCGTTGCAGCGCCGGACGGAACGGCGGGCGGCAGATGCCCTTTTCACAGACGATGGCGGTGATCAGGCGCGCCGGGGTGACGTCGAAGGCCGGCGCGTAGACCTTGATCCCGCCGGGCGCTGTGCAGCGGCCGAAGCCATGGGTGATTTCCCGCGGATCGCGCTCCTCGATGGGGATCCGCGCGCCGGAGGCGAGCGTGAGATCGAAGGTGCTCGATGGCGCCAGGACATAGAACGGCACGCCGTGCGCCCGGGCCGCCAGCGCGACGGCGTAGGTGCCGATTTTGTTGGCGCTGTCGCCGTTGGCGGCAATGCGATCGGCGCCCACCATGACGCAGTCAATCCGCCCCTCCTTCATCACCTGCGCCGCGGTGTGGTCGCAGATCAGCGTGACGTCCACGCCGGCCTGCGCCAGTTCCCAGGCGGTCAGCCGCGCGCCCTGCAGAAGCGGTCGGGTCTCGTCGGCAAAGACGCGCACGTCCCACCCCCGCTGCCGGGCGGTGTAAATCGGCGCGAGCGCCGTGCCGAATTCCGCGGTCGCCAGCCCGCCGGCGTTGCAATGCGTCAGGACGGTGCACCCGTCCCGGAGCAGCCGGATGCCGTGCCGGCCGATGGCGCGGCACATGGCGGCGTCCTCATCGCGAATCCGCAGCGCTGCGCGGGCCAGCCGCCGCCGGAGCTCGGCGGGCGGCCGGGCACGGCCGGCGCGGGCGAGGCGCTGCATGCGCGCCAGGGCCCAGAACAAGTTGACCGCGGTCGGCCGCGACGTGGCGAGGTAGCCCGCCGCGCGTTCGACTTCGGCGACCAATTCCGCGCCGTTGCGCGCCCTGGATTTCTGCACGGCGGCCACAACGCCCATGGCGGCGGCGATGCCGATCGCCGGCGCACCGCGGATTTGCAGCGTCTTGATCGCCGTCCAGATTTTGTGCAGATCGTCGGTTTCGAGGTAGACGAGCTTCCCCGGCAGTTTCGTCTGATCAATCAGCCGGACGCGCCCGGGCAGCACCACGCCCGGCCGGTCCGGTATCCATTCAATCGTGCGCAAGGGCGGTTTCATGCTGCGGGCAGTGAACCACAACCGGCCCTGGGGATTCAAGGCTAGAGGGTGTCGCGCAGAACGGTCAACAGGGCGAGGTTGACCGCGTTGAACAGGCTGTGCATGACCACGGGCACCACGATGGATTCGGTGTAGAGGTAGGCCAGCGCAAAGGCGACGGCGATCAGGAACAGCGGCAGGAAGGACGGCAGGTGGCAGTGAATCCCCGCGAAGAGCAGCGAGGTCAGGAGGACGGCCCGGCCGACACCCAGCCGCCGGGCGGCGGCCGGCAGCAGGATACCGCGAAAGAGGAGTTCCTCGAACACCGGCGCGATCACCACGGCCAGCGTGATCAGATAGATGCGCACCCCGAGGGACTCCACGGCCGTGATGGCCGCGGCGACTTCCTGCATCGTCGGGTCCATGCCCAGCCACTTGAGGCCAAGCTGATACAGCGTGGAGTAAAACCAGAAAAAGGGCATCGTGGCCAGATAGAACAACAGGCCTAAACCCAGTTGGCGGGTCAGGCCGCGGGATTCCAGCCCGAAGGCGCTCCGCCACGGCAGCCGCCGCCGCGCCAGCAACACGACGATGGCCGTCAAACCCGCCCAGTCGAAAACGATGCTCTGCAGCACCATGCCCGCCGTGGCGGCCCGCCCGGCAGCGGCCGGGTGGAAAAAGCGCTCGAACAGCGCGCGGGACGTCAGGGTCAACCCCAGCAGCCCCGCCAGCACCGCGGCGAGCAGGAGGGCGTCGCGGCCGGTCCACGGACGCTCCCGCAACCGGCGGACATGCTGCCGCCAGTCCACCCGCCGGTCGCGGAAATGGAAGACCAATGCCACGGCCGCCAGCAGGCCGGCGGCGAGGAAGGCCGTATAGACGCTGACGATGAGCGCCGTCATGCGCACACCCCGGGCGCGATCCGCCGGACTTTCGTCCGCGCGCGAAAGCGCGGGGCAAGGATGCCCCGCCCACGAAACCAAGCCTTCGCCCGCGCGGGCGGTCGCGCACACCCGGGAGCGGCGGCCGGCGGGGGACGGCGCGGCATGAAGCGGCTCCGGGTCATCAGCAGGCGGATTCCAGCGTTTCGCGGATGACGTAGGTGGGCTTGTTCTGGGATTCGTGATAGGTGCGAATCTGCAGCTCGGCCAGCAGTCCCATGCTGACGAACTGCACGCCGAGGAAGATCAGCAGGAAGGCGGTCATGATCCAGAACGGCCGCTTGACCAGATCCTCGGCCATATTATGCCAGCCCAGATGATAGCCGAGGTTGCCCGCGATCATGATCAGCAGCATCAGCAGTCCCGGCACGCCGAAGCTGGCGCCGATCTTGCCGAACAACTGCATCGGCCCGGCGCTGTACCGCAGCAGGAACTTGACCGTGAACAGATCGAGCACGACACGGAACGTGCGGCCCAGCCCGTACTTCGACGCGCCGAACTGCCGCGCATGGTGGTGCACGGGCACTTCTTCGATACGGCCGCCGACCCAGCTCGCCAGCGCGGGGATGAACCGGTGCATCTCGCCGTAGAGGCGGATGCCCTGGATCACCTCGCGCCGATAGGCCTTGAGCGTGCAGCCGTAATCGTGCAGCCGGACGCCCGTGATTTTGCTGATCAACGCATTGGCGATCATCGAGGGCAGCCGGCGGTTGAGCAACGGGTCCTGGCGGTGCTGGCGCCAGCCGCTGACCACGTCGCATCCCTGGTCCATGCGCGCGAGCAGCAGCGGGATGTCCGCCGGGTCGTTCTGCAGGTCGGCGTCGAGGGTGATGACGGCGTCGCCGCGGGCTGCCTCAAAGCCCGCGCTCATCGCGGCCGTCTGGCCGAAGTTACGGCGGAAGCGGATGGCCCGCAGGTGCGGCATCGTCCGCGCCAGCGTTTGCAACTGCGCCCACGTGCCGTCGGTGCTGCCGTCGTCCACCAACACGATCTCGTAGGATCGGCCGAGTCCGGCGAGCACGGTGTGCAGCCGCTGGCCGAGCAGCGCGAGGCTGTCCTCCTCGTTATAGACGGGTACGACGACGGAAACGGCTATCGGAACAGCTTGGCTCATGGTTGCTCCGCCGGCCATCTTGCCGGGGCGGCGCCGGAAAAGCAAGTCCGATGGGAATATTCGGTATTGGCAATCGGCCGCGGCGGGGGGTATAGTATCCCGGTGAGCGGCGGAGCGCGCGCAAGCGGATCTAGTTCGGGAGGTGGATATGCAACGATGGATAAGGCAGCGTTGGCGCCAGAGTTTCACGCTGATTGAACTGTTGGTCGTCATCACGATCATCGCCATTCTGGTCGCCATGTTTTTCCCGGGCCTGGCCAATGCGCAAGCCCGAAGCCGGGAGGCCCGGTGCCGCAGCAACGCCAGGAGCATTGCCTCCATCTTCCTGATGGTGGCGCAGGACAGCGACCGGCGGTACCCGCCGGCTCCCGGCATTTCCATCAACCTCATGCAGATGCCACTGCTCACCAACCAGCTCAACACGCGCGCTGTGCTGCGCTGCCTCAGCGACAAGGGCGCCACGAGTTGGCCGGTGCCCACCGGCGTAAAATCCTGTTATGATTACAGCACCGACAGTTCCAGCTATGCGTATGCCGGCTATGGTTACACCCCGATCGGCCTGACCAACATTGCCAATGTGAGCATCGGCCAAATCAGCTCGCCCAGCCGGAAGGCGGTGATTGTCGAGCCCTGTTTGAACTCC
>CAIQIC010000227.1 GCA_903871765.1 uncultured Lentisphaerota bacterium | reverse complement strand
TTCCACGCCATACGGCACCGGTCCGGTGTTAACATACAAGATATTGTGGTTGAAATCCATCGGGATACTTGGTATGGATGCCGCGCAATAAATGTCTTATTCCTGGGTCGCTTGCATGTGAAGGATGGGATAACCGCTTGTACCTGAAATGCATCGAATTGATCGGTTTTAAGAGTTTTGCCGAGCGGACGAAGTTGGAATTCGAGCCGGGCATGACGGCGATTGTCGGCCCGAACGGCTGCGGCAAGAGCAACGTCTCCGACGCCATCCGCTGGGTGCTGGGCGAGCAGAGCGCCAAGGTGCTGCGGGGCGCGAAGATGGAGGACGTGATTTTTACCGGCACCGACACGCACAAGCCGATGGGCATGGCGGAGGTGAGCCTGGCCCTGGCGGATTGCGAGCAACATCTGGGCACCCAGTTCAACGAGGTCACCATCACCCGCCGGGTGTTCCGTTCCGGCGAGGGCGAGTATTTCATCAACAAAACCCCCTGCCGGCTCAAGGACATTCAGCGGCTCTTCATGGACACCGGCATCGGCACGGATTCGTATTCGCTCATGGAACAGGGGCGGATTGACCAGATCCTGAGCTCGCGGCCGGATGATCGCCGCGAAGTGTTCGAGGAAGCCAGCGGGATCACGAAGTACAAGGCCGACAAGAAGGAAGCCATCCGCAAGCTGGAAAGCACCGAGGCCAACCTGCTGCGGCTGAGCGACATTATTCGCGAAGTCCGGCGCCAGATCATTTCCCTGCAACGGCAGGTCGGCAAGGCGCGCCGCTACAAGGAACTGCAGGAGAAGCTGCGCAGCTACGATCTGTTTTTCTCCCGCGAGCGGTTGACCGCGCTCGGCCGGGAACTTCAGGAGCTGGAGGCGCAACTGGCGGTCCTGACGGCGCAGGAAGCCGCGGCGCAGGGGGCCGTGGCGGAGGTGGAGGAACAATCCGTCCGCAACCGCGAGGAACTGAGCCGGACGGAACAGGAAATCTCCGCGGCGATTGACGCCGCTGGCAAGGCCCGGGCGGACCTGGAACGCTTCCGTGAGCTGATCCGGGTCAACCAGGATCGCATTCGCGAGCTGGCCGCGCTGTCCGACCGCGACACGCATGAGGCCGCGGAAGCAGACGCCCGTCTCCAGCAGCACCGCGCCGCACTGGATGCGCTGGCGCAACAGGTGGACGAGGCCGCCGCGGCGCGGGAGGCCGCGGAACAGGAACTGGCGGTCCATACCGCCCGGCTGACGGCTCACGAGGCGCGCAGCGAAGAGCTGCGGATCGCCCTGAACGACTTGCGCAACGAGGCCGTGGCGCTCGAAACGCAACTGACCAAGCGGCAGAACGAATTGATGGATCTGGAGGCGCGGGAACGCACCACCCTCATCCGCCGGGAACGCCTCGCGGCCGAGCAGGCCGAACTCCAGCGCGCGCTGGATATCGCGACCACGCACCAAGCCGGCATGACGCGCACGCTGGCGGACTTGCAGTGCGCCGTGGACCAGCAGCGGGAACTGGTGCAAGCCCTGTCCGGCCAGCGCGCCGAGCGCGCAGCGCGCGCCCTCCAGTTGCGTCAGCAGATGTCCCAGGACCAGGCGCAGACCGCCGCGCGGCAGGCCCAGCTCGACTTGCTGCAAACCAGCGAGGCCGAAGGCCGGGGCTTCCCCGGCGGCGCGCGGTGGCTGCTTGACGCCGGCCAGTCGCCGCTGGTTGACCGGAGTGCGTTGCTGGGTTCGCTGGCCGCGCTGTTCCAGACCGCGCCGGCCTACCGTACTGCCATTGAAGCAGTACTGCGCGCCTGGATGGATGCCGTCGTCGTGCGCGACGAGGCCGCCGGGTTGGCCCTGCTGCACGCCGTGGCCGAACGGGCCGCCGGTTCCGTCCGCCTGCTGGCCCTCCAAGCCGCGCTGTCCGCTCCGGACATTCCGGCCGGCGCGCCCGGTACGCCGCTGCTCGACGCCATCGCCTGCGACGACACCATGCGCCCGCTGTTCCAGCGCCTGCTGGGCCACGTGCGCGTCGTGGAGCGGCTCGACCGGATCCCCCGCCCCCTCCCCGCCGGCCTGGTGCTGGTCACGCCCGCGGGCGCCCTGCTGCGCGCCGAGGGCTCGCTCGAATGCTGGCTGCCCGAATCCCGCGAGGCCACGCCCATCGCCCGCCGCCATCAAATGGAAACCCTGCGCCGCGAACTGGCCGAACTCCGCGACGGGCTGCAGCGCGCCGAGCAGGCGGCCACCGCCCTATCGCTGGACGACGACGCCGGCGAAGCCGCCCTCGCCCAGGCGCGCCAGGAGCTTGAAGCGCGACAGCGCAACCTGGCGCTATCCCAGGGCGAGAGCCAGGTACTGGCGCAGCAGGACAAGCAGTTGCAGCAGCGCGTCGAAACGGTGACGTGGGAACTGCAGGCGCTGGAGAATCAGCGCGACTCCGGCGGCGATCGGCGCGCGGACCTGCTGGCCGAAATGGAGCGGCTGCGCGCCCGGCAGGCGGACGTGCGCGCCGCGCTCAACGCCAAGCAGGATGCGCTGCGCGCGCTGGACCAGGAACGGTCCGCGCTGTTCACCCAGGTCTCCGAGCACCGTGTGCTTTTCGCCGAGCGCCGCCAGCAACACGACCACCTGGCCGCCAGCCGGGAACCGCTCCAAGCGCGCATGCTGGAGTTGGAGGCCGTCATCCGCGAGCGCACGACGGGCGTCTCGACCTACCGCGCCCGGATGGACGACCTGCAGGCCGCCACCCGGGCGGCCCAGGATCAGCTCCAGCCGCTGGAACTGACCGTGCAGCAGCAGGACCAGCGCCTGGCCGCGGCCCACGCGCGGCGCGAGGAAAACACGGCGGCGTTGACCGCCGTGGATGCCGTGCTCCGAAACAAGCGGGCCGCGCTTGATGAGCTGCGGCGCGCCAAAGCCAAGCTGGACCTCGAACACGCCGAGCAGCGCATGCGCTGTCAGAACATGGCGGACCACGTCACCGGCGATTACCACATTACGCTGGACGAGGTCATGGTCGCGCCCGAACCCGCCTGGGAGAACGGCGTCCAGCCGGAACGGGAGGCGCTGGAAACCACCATGGCCGAGATTCGCGCCCGTATGGAATCCATGGGGCCGGTCAACCTGGTGGCCATCGAGGAGCATCAGGAACTGGAAGCCCGCTACAACTTCCTCATCCAGCAGCAGGATGACTTGAGCAAGGCCAAGCAACAGTTGATGGATCTGATCAAGCGCATCAACAAGACCACCACGGAGATGTTCGCCAAGACGTTCGATCAGGTCAACCAGCGCTTCCAGGATATGTTCCACAAGCTCTTCGGCGGCGGCACGGCCAAGCTCGTTCTCGTGGATGAGGAGGACGTCCTCGAATCCGGGATCGAAATCATTGCCCGGCCGCCGGGCAAGAAGCTGCAAACGGTCTCGCTGCTCTCCGGCGGCGAACGCACGCTGACCGCCGTGGCCCTGCTGTTCGCCCTCTACCTGGTCAAGCCCAGCCCCTTCTGCCTGCTGGACGAACTGGATGCGGCGCTGGATGAATCCAACATCGGCCGGTTTATCCAGGTGCTGCAGGACTTCGTCACCCAGTCCCAATTCATCGTCATCACGCACAATCGGCAGACCATCGGCGCGGCGGATGTGCTGTACGGCGTGACGATGGAGCAGCGCGGGATCTCCAAGATCGTCTCCGTCAAGTTCAACCAGGAGAAGCGCGGCGAGGGTGGCCGGGCCCTCGAATTCAGCCGTCCCGCGCCCCCCCCGCCCCCGCCGGAACCGCGCGCGGCGCCCCCCACCCCGCCGGCGAAGCCCGTCCCCGAGCCTGTTGCTGTCGCAGCTTCGCCGGAGGAATCTGTTCCCGAGGCTGTCGAACCGGATCCCGCCGTCGAACCCCCGCCCGCGGCAGCAGCACCCTGACCGGCCGCCAACCTGTTACGAGGCGATCCCGGATCGTTGTCAACGGACAAGCCGGCACATGGGAGGACATGGGTCGAACGTCCGTCATCAGCGGCGAGGCGAAGCCTCGTCCGTTGCATGGCCTTAATCCCTGCCGGAAAGAACGGTTGTCGCCCCCAACGGTCTGCGAACTGACGCGGGGTGAATCCCCGCTTTCATCGCCATGATCAGACCGGCCGCCTCGATGTAGTTCTCCACGAAGATGAATCGCTCATCGCCATCCTGGTATTCGTGCAGGACCGACTTGTTCTCTCGTACCACCACGATGGGAATCCCTCGCTCCAGGCAGGCTTCGTGAGGCTCCCCGAGACAGCCCATCGGGCTGATTAGGACATGGACGTCCTCGGCGCCCAACGATTCGCTCTTCTTCGTGTGGCTGAGCCGTGGCGCTTTGTTGAGCCCCTTCAGCAGGCAGTGGATGAAGTTCAAGGTGACGATTTCTATGGCCTTTCTGGGGTCCACGATCTCATAAAATCCCGGTATCGCGTAATCAACGGGCCCGTGCGCCACGGGCTTGTTGAGAGCCGATGAGATCAGCTTGGAGGCCACGGCCTCGACACCCCCGACTGGATTCACGCCGCCGACCTCAAAGTACTTCCTGAGCGTGGCTTCATCGATAGTGATCGGTGTGGCGATCCCCAGTGCGTCAAACTCGTACTGCTTCACCTGCTCGACGAGCGGCTCCCAGTTGATCACTTCCCCGCTGGCCAGTCCGTCCTTCATCTGTGCGATCAGTCTCAACGGCTTTTCCAATTCAACGATTTCGGCGTTTGAACCGATTGTTGCCCTGGCGCCGGAAACAGCGTTGATCGACTGCCAATCGGCCTTATTAACGGCGATGAGAATCTTGTTGAGACGGGGCCTCTCCAGATAGATCTCTCCCCTTAGAAACCGGTTCAGACAGCTACCCTCAACGTACCAGCTGTTCTCGGGCATTTCGTTCACATCAGATGCGTTTACCACGTTGGGGTGCAGGATCAGGTTGTCGCAGCACGCCCCCATGAGCTTGGCAACCGGATTGGCATCTCCCGCGTGCCCTCCGATTTCACATCCGATTCCGGTGGGAATGACAAGTACGATATTCATGGGAATCTCTCCATTCATCACGTTGTTGGGATGCCGAATAGCGTTTCAGCATACGTTCGGCGAGTATAAACCTCTGGCGCGGTGGGGCAAGCATTGATTTCGCCGCATGTGGGCTAAAATGTGTGGGGTCCGTTCGGGGTCGGACCACAGGTTTCGCGAGAGCATCAAGGAGTTACGCAAACAAAAGGGCAATGTGGGGGTTAGAGGCGTTTTTTGCGGGTGTTTTTCGGCTGCAATGACCGCGCCGGAAACATGGACGCGCTGGCACGGGCGCGCTATACTTGCGCTCACGTTATGCGGACGCAACGATGAGCTTCCTGGGACACATGGGCGAAGGATGGATGGACAAGATCCGCCGCTGGCGGCATATCGCCGCGGTCATGGGGGCCGTGTTCGCCGCCGCCGCCCAGCCGCGTTACTGGCCGCGCACCACGCGTAATGTCTTTGCCCGCCAATTGCTGTTCACAGCCGTCGAGGCCACCCGCTTTATCGCGCTGGTGGCGTTCATGGTCGGCATCTCGGTGGTGGTGCAATTCCAGTACTGGCTGACCAAACTCGGCCAGTCGCACCTGCTGGGTCCGGCGTTGGTCATGGTGGTGGTGCGCGAGTTGGGTCCGCTGCTGGTAAATTTCATTGTCATCGGACGCAGCGGCACGGCGATGGCGATCGAAATGGGCAGCATGAAGCTGTCCGGCGAGGTGCGCGTGCTGGACGCGCAGGGGCTGGATCCGTTCACCTACCTCGTCCTGCCGCGCGTCGCCGGCGCGGCGGTGTCGGTGTTCTGCCTGACCATGGTCTTCATCGTGGTATCCTTCATCAGTGGTTACTTCAGCGGCGTCCTGCTGGGCGCCAGCACCGGCCATCCGCGCCTGTTCATCCAGAGCGTGTTCCAGGCGGTGGCGAAGGCCGATGTGTTCAACGTGCTGGTTAAAACCGTGGTGTCCGGCGCGATGACGGGCGTCATCTGCTGTACCGAGGGCCTGAGCGTCGGTGCCGCGGCCACGGAAGTGCCGCAGGCCGCTTCGCGGGCGGTGGTCCGCTCGGTGGCCGCCCTGTTCGTCATCTCGGCCCTGGTGTCCCTGCTGACCTATCTATGATTAAAGAGGCGAGCAGGAGTCAGAAGTCAGGAGACAGAAGACAGGGTTCAGAGTTCAGGAGCCATTGAAGACGGTTTAAGCAAGCAATCAGCGATTCCCATGAGCATCGCTTCCATCTTAAAATTCGACCGGGTCAGTTGTACGGCGCAACCGCCGTATGAGCAGGATCTGGCCGGGGTGTCGCTGGCGCTGGGCCCGGGCGACCTGGGCGTCGTGCTGGTGCCGCCCGGCACGGCCCGGCTGCCGCTGGCCGATCTGGCGGAGGGGTTGCTGATCCCCGACGCGGGCATGGTGGCGTTTGAGGAGGAGGATTGGCTCGAGTGGACGCCGGATGACGCCGCCGCGGCGCGCAGCCGGATCGGCCGCGTGTTCGAGACGCGCGGCTGGATCAGCAACCTCGACGTGGACGAAAACATCACCCTCGCCCAGCGGCATCATACTTCGCGCCCGGTCGCCGAGCTGGAGCAGGAAGCCGCCGCGCTGGCCCGCGGTTTCGGGCTGACGGAACTGCCCCGCGTGCGGCCGGCGGTCCTCAGGAGCGCCGTCCTGCGCCGGGCGGAGTGGGTGCGCGCGTTCCTGGGCGCGCCGGCGTTGATTCTGCTCGAATTCCCGCTGCGGGAAGTTTATGTTGACGCGCTTGACGGGCTGGTGCTGGCCGTGCAAGCGGCCCGGGCGCGTGGCGCGGCCGTGCTGTGGCTTGGCGATTCGTCCGGCGACGGCGCGCGGGCGGCGGCGCTGCCGGGAGCGCAGGTGTGGACGTTGTCGGGCGCGCGCCTGCTGCGGACCGGCGCCGAACAAAACCCGGCGGCACCGGCACCCGCCGCGGGGTTTGCATCTCCAGCCGCGGAACATTAAATTGGGGGCGATGGACTGCTGACCGGGGACAGGAGCGCTGCACATGGCGACCAAGCCGTTTAAATTCAGGTACGTCAACGAAATCACTGGCGTCTTCGTGCTGCTGATCGTGGCGCTGTTGGTCGCCGGCATCATTCTCGCGGGCCGTGCGCAGGGCTGGTTCGAACCGCAGAGCCGGATCACCCTGCTCTTCCCTGAGGAAGGCTCCCTGGGCGTGCAGGAAGGCACCCGCATCCAGATCCTGCAGACTACCGTGGGGTCGGTGGATAAAATGATC
>CAIQIC010000226.1 GCA_903871765.1 uncultured Lentisphaerota bacterium | reverse complement strand
TCCGCGCCCGCGCCCGCCGCCGCCGTGAAGGCCGCGCCATCAAGCGTCGCCTTTTGACCCATCGGCTTCCGTACGCGCACCATCCCTTGCGTCTGCGCCGATGCCGTGCTCAGCGCCGCAAGCAACAACGCCAGACCGGCTGTCCACGTCCTGGGCCCCAAGCCTCTGCGCGGTCCCCCGCCGGATAAAAAAGTCGTTCGCCATTCGCCGGTCTGCGTCATCATGATGTCGCTGTCCCTTTCGCTATGCCGCTTTACAAGCTACGCTGCGCCGCGGTTGATCACCGGGATGGTGGTGGCCGCCGCGACGCGCGCCGTCTGGCGCGCCTGCGTTGTGCCGCGCTGGTTTACAGCATCGCGCTCTGGGGTTCAAATAGAATCAGAATATCGTGGGTGGGTCCGATGAACTGCGGCGGCAGGGGCTCCAGATGTTTGACCGAGTTCACGGCCTTGTTCACCGACTCGTCCCACAACCCCTGGCCCGCCGGGCGCGTCATTTTCCACTCCGTGATGGTCCCGTCGCGCCGGACGCGGATGACCACCTCCGACGAGAGGCCGTTCTGCGCCGCCAGACTGCTGGGCACCGTCCACGCGTCGTACATCACCTGCCGGACCATGGCATAATACCAGGCTCCGGGCGATTCCGCGCCGGTACCGGAACCGGAGCCGCTGCCGGGACCGAAACCCGTTCCGACGCCGGTGCGTCCGCCGCCCCGCCCGAGCGGACCCCGGCCCACGCCAACGCCCTTCACGCTGCCGGCCAGGAGGTCGTGGATCTGGCCCGGCGTCAACCGCGGTCGGCCTTTGATCTGGGCCAGGACATTGGTGCGGCGTTGGGCGCCCGTCAGCGGGATGTTCGCATCGGGCGGCTTGATTTTCGGATCCGGCGGCTTGCGGTTGTTCTCGTTCTCCGCGATGAGCGCCCGCTGCGCCGCCTCCCGATCCATGCGGGCGAGTTCCGCCTCGAATTCCTCCAGCGTCGGCGCCCGGGGGGCTGGCTTGATGCGGCCGGTCGGCGGGCGCACGGCTCCGCCGCCTTCCTCCGCCCCGCCCCCGCCGCCTCCACCACCGCCCAGTTCCACAAACGTCACCTGTTCCTGCGGCTTGAGGGGACGCGGACGGCTCAGGACCAACTGCACCACCACAAACGCCGCCAGCAGCAAGCCGTGGCCGAGGCCGGTGGCCACCACGACGCGACTGAACGACGGCATCATCATCGTCCGGCTTTCTCCCGTGGCGAGGTTACCAAACCGATCCGGGTGATATGGGCATCGTGGAGGATGCGCATGACCTCGACGATGCGGCCGTAGGCCAGGCCTTCGTCCGCGCGCACCATCACCGTCAGGTGCGGATCGTTGCGCACCAGTTTCATCTCCGCGGCCAGCGCCTCGCGCGTGATCTGCCGGGTGTCCAGATACACGCGGCCCTGCAGGTCCAGCGTCACCGCGCGGTTATGCGCGGCGGAAATGTCGTCGCCCTTGCCCACAGGCAGGTTCACCGGAATGCCCTGCTCGATCATGGGCACGGTGATGATGAAGACGATCAGGAGGAACATCATCACGTCGATCAAGGGGATCATGTTGATCTCCTTCATCTGGTGAATCGAAACGATGGCGGCGCGGCGCGGCATAAGCGGTCCCCGGATCAATCCTGCGACGTCATAAACTGGCGTTGGACGTTGGCCATGAATTCGTCGGCGAAGTTGTCCATCCGCACGGCCATCGAGCGGACTTCGTTGGCCAGGTAGTTGTAGCCGACGGCCGAGGGGATGGCCACGACCAGCGCGGCGCCGGTGGTCATCAGCGCGCCGGAGATGCCGGGCGCAACCGCGGCGATGGAGGCGGCGCCCTCGACGGCCATGGACGAGAAGGTGTCCATCACGCCCCACACCGTGCCGAGCAGGCCGACCAGCGGCGCGGCACTGGCGGCGGTGGCCAGGATGCCCATTTTGCTTTCCAGCACCAGCGCCTGGTCCGCGATGGTACGCTCCGCCGCGTTGCGCACCGCGGTGATCTGGTAGGGATTGAGCCGCACCGGTTTCTCCAGTCCGCGCACGAACAGTTCGCCCGGGGCGTTGCCGCGCGCCTCCAGCTCCACGCCCACCGTCAGGCAGGCGTTCTCGTAGATCTTGAACAGGGGCGTGCCCGCGAAGCTCTGCCGCTTGAGGAACAGGCCCAGCGGATGCTGCTCCTTCCGGAAGCTGACTAGGAAGTGGCGCGAGGCGCGCTTCGCCTGCCGCAGTTCGAGGAACTTGATCACCATCACCGCCCAGGCATAGATGGACACCAGGAACAGCCCGAACACGAACAGCTTGCCGGACACGAAATTGCTGTGGTTGAAGGCGAACAGGAGATCGGCCAGGGGCAGCGGTCCGATCCAACCAGCGATATTCATCATGACACCTTTCTCGATGCGCGCGCCGCGCGCGGCGGCCGGCCGGGTTGCTGCTTCCGGCGCCGCCCGCCGCCGGCGCCCTGACCGGCCGTAAAAATAGCCCATCGCGGCAGGCGGGTCAATGCAGCGTCGGCACTACGGCAACGGGTTCTCGTGATCGTCACGCACCGCAGCTTACCGTCTTCCCCTCGCCGACACCAAAAACCGCCGCCCGCCCGTGCGGTAAAGACGCCCTCCGCCCGTTCACCCTGCCCCCCGGGACCCTCACAATTCACTATCCGGCCGGATAGTGAATTGTGAGGGTCCGGATTGTGCGTTTCGGCAGACGATACGGCTGTTTTCGGCCGGCAATGACAGCGGCGCACCCGCTAAAACTTTTCCGGAATCTTGACAACCAAGTTCCTTGGTGCCACGGTTCGATGCTCAGGAGTTTGAGGGCATGACCACAGGCAAGGTATCAACTGCGATGGCGCAGCAGACGACCGGCGCGCGACGCTGGCTGCGCGGGCTCGGCGCGCTCGCGCTGGTACTGCTGGCGCTGGCGGTGCGCCTGCCCCGGCTGGCCGAGCGGCCCATGCACACCGACGAATCCGTGAACGCCTATCTGGTGGGCCAGGTGCTGGACGGCGGACGCTACGTGTACGATCCGCAGGACCGCCACGGCCCGGCGCTGTATCTCGCCACGCTGCCGGTGGCGCGCGCCGCGGGGGAAACCAGCTTCGTCGCGCTGCGGGAAAGTACCCTGCGGCTGGTGCCCGTGATCATGGGCGTGCTGGCGGCGCTGCTGTTTCTCGGACTGGCGGCGGAAACCGGCGCCGCGGCGGCGGTCGCCGCGGCGCTGCTCTGGACGCTCTGCGCGCTGCCGGTTTTTTTCAGCCGCTATTACATCCACGAGACCGGCTTCACCGCGCTGACGCTGGGCGTGATTCTCTGCAGCCGCCGCGCGGCGCACCGGACTTCTTTCGGCTGGGCGGCGCTGGCCGGACTCTGCGCGGGGCTGATGCTGGCCTTCAAGGAAACCGCCGTGCTGCATTATGCCGCCCTGGCGGTCACCGCCGCGGCGGCGGTCTGCCTCCACCCGGCCGCCGACGTCCCGCCACGCCCGCGGTTCGTTTCCGGCGCGAGCCGCTTTGTCCAAGCCTGGCCACTGCTGGTGGCGGGCCTGGGCGTCGCGGTGTTGACGGTGCTGCTTTTTTACACGCGGGTGTTTACGGACTGGAGCGAGCTGGGTGCCCTGGCCCGTTCCCTCGGACGTTTCACCGCCCGGGCGGGTGGCGAGGGGCACGCCAAGCACCCCGTGTATTATCTGCTCTTGCTCGGCCGCGGCTGGGCGGGTCTGCCCTGCCTGACGCTGGCAGCCCTGGGCGCGGTGTGGTCGTTGCGTCTCCGTCATCCAGCCGGCTGTTTCTTCCTCATCTATTGCGCCGTGATTACCCTCCTCTACAGCGCCATCCCCTACAAGACGCCCTGGCTGGCGCTCAACCTCTGGCTGCCGCTGGGCGTGCTGGCCGGGCTGGGTGCGGCGGCGCTGCTTCAGGCTGCCCGCCCGGCAGTCTGGAGCCGCGCGGCGCTGGCGGTCGGGACGGTCCTGTTCCTGGCCGCGCTGGGCGCCGACCTGCGGGCGCGGGTCTACCGCGATGCGGGCGGCGAGCACAATCCCTATTACTACGCGCACACGTTGCCTGATCTGTTGCGCCTGCCGGCGCGCGTGGCGCAACTCGCCCGGACCGCCTTCGCCGGCCGGACCCCGACCGTCGCCGTGGTGCTGGCCGATCCCTGGCCGCTGCCCTGGTATCTCCGGCAGTTCCCCCGCGTGGGCTACTGGCAGCCGGGACAGGATCCCGGCGCGGCGGATTTGTACATCACCGACCCGGTAGCCGGGCCGGCGGTCCAGAAATACATTGCGCAGAAAGAACCGGAGTTTTTCGGGCAGCGTCCCAATGTTTTGCTTATCCTGTGGGTGCCGGCTCCGCCGCCGGACGGGCCGGCTGAACGAGGAAGAATAAACAGATAAACAAAAGAGGGTACAGAGTTCAGGATAGCTCTGGAGGGC
>CAIQIC010000225.1 GCA_903871765.1 uncultured Lentisphaerota bacterium | reverse complement strand
GCCAACGGCGCCGCCGCCGGGACGGGGGCACCGTCCGGCGCGGCACCGGCGGCCTGCAGGCGACTGGCGGCCACCGCCAGACGCGTGAACTCCCGCGGATCGAGTTCCATGCGGGCATCGGTGGGCAGGCTCAGCTTGACTTTCAAGTTGTCCAGGGCCGAATCGAAATTCTGCCGGGCGTCCAGCAGTTGGCTGCGCGCCTGCAGTTCGGCCTGCTTCGCCTGGTCCACTTGGATCTCCGGCAACCGGCCCGCATCCGCCAGTTTCCGCGCCTGCTGCCAGCCCGCCAGCAGCCGTTGCTGGCTCTCCGCGGCCGTCTGCACTTGCTGGCCTTGCTGCAAGACGGCCAGATAACCCTGCGCGATGCTCACGGCGTAGGTAGACTTGAAATGCTCGAAGTCATAAATGGCATACACCACATTCCGTTCAGCCTGCGTCAGCGGCTCCAGGACCACCGCCCGGCTGGCGCCCCGCAGCAGCGGCACGGCCACCGTCGCATCGGCCAGCAGGCCGAGGGCGGAATCGCGGTCGAGCGTCAGCAGCTTGACCAGATCCAGCGCCAGCTTGCCGGTAAAGGCCACGCCGCTGGCGAACTGGCGCTTCAGCCCGGCGGTAGCGTTGTTATCGACGCCGCGCACGGTGTTCGCACCGGAGTGATCCTCGGTATAGGCGCTGGACAACTGGCCGCTGTACAGGGTGCCCAGCTTCACCCGCTCCAGATCCAGCGCCAGCGCGGCGATGAAAATGGTTTCCTTGCTCTTCTGGTAGTCCCGGTTGTTGCGCGCGCCCACCTGCAGGGCCTCGTTCAGCGTCAGCGGCAGGGCTTTCCCGGCGGCCAGGGACCGGATCGCCGGCGGACCGTTGGTCCCGCCCGGCGCGCCGGGCAACTGCTGATCCAGCAGCAGGCGCCGGCGCAACGTGTCGGCGGGCGCCTCGATCGTGAACGGCGCGTTTTTACCCACGGCTTTGGCCCGGAGCCGGGTGACAATGTTCGTGGCCACTTCATCCGCCTGGCGCCGGTAGGCCTCCGGCGAGCGACAGCCGGCGGCGGTCAGGCACAATAGCCCTCCGCTCACTGCCCGGCAGGCCCGTCCCGATGGAACGCGGAATTTCATATAATTTTCAATAGTAAAAGCCCGCTGCCCGCCTGAACAGCAAATCTTTCGCCAACCCCAAAATAGTTGAGCTGCGGCCCTCCAGGGCCTATCATGCCGTCGTGACTAAGAACGAAAAAAACCTCCTTTTCTTTTGGCTGCCGCCGCTGACGTGGGCGGCGCTGCTCTTTGTGGAGAGCGCGACCACGGTACCGCTCCAGGTGCTCGACCTGTCCGGGCTGCCCCATTGGGACAAGGTGCTGCATTTTTTCATGTACGCGACGCTGGCGCTACTGCTCCTGCGCGCGCTGCGGAGCGAGCCGCGCCTGGCGGGGTGGCAGGCCGTCGTGGGCGCTTTCGCGCTGGCCTCGCTCTACGGCGCCACGGATGAGTTTCATCAATGGTTCACCCCCGGACGCAGCATGGAATTCTGGGATTGGATTGCGGACACCCTGGGCGCCGCGGTGGTGTTGCTCATGCCAGGCCGATCATGAACAGGACGCAGGCCCAAGCCAGGATCGAACGCCTCCGCGCGGAGCTGAACCGCCACAACCGCCTGTACTACGTCGAGACGGCGCAGGAGATTTCTGACCGCGCCTATGACTTGCTCTACAAGGAATTGCAGGATCTGGAAACGCAGTTCCCCGATCTGGTCACGCCCGATTCCCCCACCCAGCGCGTCGGCGGCGAACCGCTGAAGGAATTCCGCAGCATCGCCCACCTGCAACCCATGATGTCGCTGGACAATACCTACAATTTCGAGGAACTGCGCGCATTCGACACGCGCGTCCGCAAACTGCTGCCCGGCGAGCAGGTCGAGTACGTGCTGGAGCCCAAGATTGACGGCGTATCCATCAGCCTGCGCTATGTGCACGGCCGGCTGCTGCTCGGCGCCACCCGTGGCGACGGAACCACCGGCGACGACATCACGGCGAACATCCGTACCATCAAATCCATTCCTCTTTCCCTTTCTCCCGTGCTTAATCGTAATCTTGCTCTTAATCCTAATCTTAAGCCCCCCCCGCTCCTCGAAGTCCGCGGCGAGGCCTACATGCCTTTGGCCGGTTTCCAGAAAATGAACGCCGCGCGCGCGCGCGCTGGCGAAGAATCGCTGGCCAATCCGCGCAACGCCACCGCCGGCTCGCTGAAGCAACTGGATCCCCGCATCGTCGCCCAACGTCCGCTGGCCGCGGTGTTCTATGCCATCGGCGCGGTGGACGCCGGCGCCGGCGCACCGGCGGCGGCTTTCTGTCCGACGCAAGCCGCGGTGCTGGAAACCCTGAAAGCCCTCGGGTTGCCGACCCCGCAATACTGGTGGGTCTGCCGGGACATGGAAGAGGTCATCCGGCGCACGGCGGATTTTCAGCAGCGCGCCGCGGACCTGCCGTACGAGGTTGACGGCGCCGTGGTCAAGGTCAACCGCCGCGACCAGTGGACGCGCCTCGGCGCCACGGCCAAAGCGCCACGCTACGCCATCGCCTACAAATACAGCCACGAACAGGCCCGCACCCGGCTCCGGGCCATCACGATTCAGGTCGGCCGCACCGGAGTGCTGACCCCGGTGGCGGAACTGGAGCCGGTCGCGCTGGCCGGCTCGACCATCGCCCGCGCCACGCTGCACAACGAGGAGGAAATCAAGCGCAAGGACATCCGCGTCGGCGACCTGGTGATCGTCGAGAAGGCCGGCGAGGTGATCCCCGCGGTCGTCGGCGTGGCGCCGGACCAGCGACCGCCGGACACCCGGCCCTTCGACATCCAACAGCATCTGCGCGGCCAATGTCCGGCCTGCGGCGGGCCGATCCGGCGCGACCCGGAATTCGTCGCCTGGCGCTGCGAGAACATCGCCTGCCCCGCCCAGCTCAAGCGCCGGTTGGAACACTTCGCCCTGCGCCGCGCCATGGACATCGAGGGCCTGGGCGAGGTGCTGATCAACCAGCTCGTCGAAAAACAACTGGTGCAGGACGTCGCCGATCTATACAGTCTGACCGTGGCGCAGCTTGCCGGCCTGGACCGCATGGGCGAAAAATCCGCGGCCAACGTGGTCGCGGCGATTGAGGCCAGTAAACAGCGCGCCTGGTGGCGGCTGCTCCACGGCCTGGGCATCCTGCACATCGGCGAAGGCGCGGCACGGAAGCTCGCCGACCATTTCGTCTCCCTGGACAAGCTTATGGCGGCCGACGTCCCCGCTTTGGAGAGCGTCCCCGATTGCGGCCCGGTGATGGCGCAAAGCATCGTGGATTTCTTTCAGAACCCGCGCAACCGCACCGTGCTCAACAAGCTGCGGGCCGCCGGTGTAACGCTATCTGCTGCGCCTGGCGCCCAGCCCGCAGCCACGAGGGGCTTCTTCGCCGGGAAAACCGTGGTGATCACCGGCACCCTGCAGCAATGGTCGCGCGACGAATTGCGCGAGCGGCTGCGGAGCCAGGGGGCGATCGTCACCGACAGCGTCAGCCGGAAAACCCATTTTCTGATTGTCGGCGCCGACCCCGGCTCCAAGCTCGACAAGGCCAATACATGCGGCGTGCCGATTCTGCACGAGCCGGATCTGGCTGGCAAACTGGCCTGAAGCGCCGCGCCGGAGCGGGCGCGCCCGGGTTAGGGCGTATAATCAATCACCGCCTCCAGGCCGGTGGAATCGGAGTAGTGCGTCCCGTTGCCGGTGCCGACGACAAAATAAATCGCGTCACCCATTTGCACCGTCACTTTGACATCGAACGGGCTTTTATTCCCCTGGCCTTGCAGGTTCACATAGGACCCGAAGACTTCCTTCTTGTTGTGGTACACATGCACGTCGGTGGTCGTCACCGGCGCATAGTTGTAGCCGCTCATTCCGCTGAACGCCCCGGTGATCGAGACCGTCCCCGCCCGTACCGCCATCCAGCGAATGACGGAGCATTCTCCGCTCGGTCCCGGATGCAAGACAACTTGCCGGGAACGGAAGGTCGTGCCGCTGGGATGCAGGGTTTCTTCACCGGTGTTGATGCCGACCACCGGAAGCTCGTTCACTTTCCAGCCGTGGATGACCGGGAAGGTCTTGTCGCTGTACCTTTTTATATACAGATGAAACGCATCCCCCGGTTTCTTGGCCCACCCGTACGACCACGACTTGGCGGGATTCTCCTTGACGGAGAAATCCTTCGTCACGTCAAACTTCGGATGCGTGGGGGGGGGTGCGGTGCGGTTGGCCGGCGGCGGGGCGGGCGGCACCGGCGGCGGGGACGGCGGTGGTGCCGACTGGAGCAACGTCAGCGCCTCGCGCACCCGGTTGTTGCCCAGTACCCGGTCCTTTTCCGCTTTCACCTCGTCCACGCCGCGGGTGTCGTTCCGCGCCGCCGCTTCCTTTTGCAGCAACGCCAGGTTCTGGAGGTAGCGTTCGCTGGCCGCGACGATCTTCTGCGCCTGCTCCCGCGGCCCGCCGGCAGTCTGCGCGCGCCATGCGTCCTGAAGTTTCCGCACCGCGGGCGGCTGCTGGGCCAGGGCGCTCTCGGGGATGTCGCCGGCCCCCTCAAAGCGCTTCCTTTCCGCATTCACGGCGAGCACGGCCGTCAACTGGTTGCCGGCGGCTTGCAGCGATTCTTCCAGGGCGGTCAGACCGGCGAGGTAGCGTTGCTGGAGCTGTTTGGCGGTCTCCCGTTCCTGCCGCTGCACGTCGCGGATGGTCGTTTCGAACTGCTTCCGCAGATCGTCCAAACGGAGCGGCGCGGGGGCGGTTTGTCCGCCGGCGTTCCCCAACGCCAACAGCAGGGTGCTGAGCATGACCAGCTTCAGTTTAATGTGTTTCATGTCACTCCAGCGTGGCCTGGGCGAGCTCGCCGCGCAGTTGGGCTTCGCCGCCTTCTTTTTCAAAAACGCCATAGAACATGGACGCCGAATCGAGCCACAGCGTGAGGCGGTGCAGGTCCTCGGCAGACAGTTTCACGTCATGGTGGCCCTGCTTGAGCAGGGCATACAGCCGGGTGACGCGCGCGCCAAACTGCCCCGGCATCGTCCGGTAGAACCGGGGGCTGTTCCAGTCCCCGCCGGCCCCATAGCTGGTATAAGCATACGGGACCAGGCTATTGTAAGAGGCGTACCATTGGTTCGCCTGCGGGTCTTTCTTCAGGTTCGGAGCCTTGTCCTTGTTCTGCTCATGGCATTCCACACATCGGCGTTCCAGCACGGGTTGGACCAGCAACGGATAACTGAGGGGGTTGGAACCGCTGACGTCGGGCCGGGGTCGCGAGGGTGCCCGCTTGAACGCCAGCGGCGTCGGCTTGTTGTTGACGGGCGCGCGGTGTCCGGGTTCATGGCAACCCTGGCAGACGAGGCGCTCGCCGTTCCGGGCATAGGTGGCCGACCGCATGGACTGCACCGCCAGGCCCTGCTCGTCGAGCGCCTGGAAGAAGACCTCCCGGTAGGCCGGCACGACGAAATGCGCACTGCCGTCGGCTTCGACCGGCACGGTCCCGAGCACCCGCCGGCAGGGCACGACGGAATCCCCGGCCTCGGCCAGCCGCTGGCCGGTTTCATGGGGCGGCCGGCCCGACGGCGCCGACATCGGCAGGAGCTGATAGATGCGCAGTTCCTTGATCTTCAACTGCGCGGGCCACGGTTGGATGCTGTCGTACACGTTGATCACCGCCATGGTCGCTTCGCCCGGCGCCCCGGGGCTGACCGCCTCCGAGCCGGCGTCCCGCCCCGGCAGGGAAAGCTTGCTCACCGCCGGCACCGGCCGCGGACGCAGCGGGATCGGACTCAGGCACGCCATCTCCGGATCGCGGTAAATCAGCTCCTTGTTGCCGAAACTATCCACGAGATAAATCCCGTACCGGCCCCGGCCGTCCCGGGCCTGGGGCACTTGCATGCCGGCATCGTAAACGCAGAGATGGTAATCCTCGGCCAGCGGATACGGTGAACCGTACACTTCACCGCCGCCCTGGCTTTCCGGGAAATCAACCTCCGGCGTCAGCCGCTTCACCGGCCCCATGGCGTCATCGTCCGGAATCCGCGGATCAAGGATGATCAAGGAACCATACGCCTGGCCGTGATGCGGGGCCGCCAGCGCCACGTACTTATGGGAATCCGGGATGGCCCGCACGTCCAGTTCCATGTCCGGCCGCACCGGCCGCGGCGCGAAGTTCCCGTGCAGGGCGCGCGCATCGGTTCCCGTCAAGCTGGTGATCCACGGCAGATGCGCCGCGCAGCCATGCCGGTCCACGTAATCCCACCGCGTGTAGATGATCCGACCGTCATGGGTCACGCCGGGGCTCCATTCGTTGCTTTCATGGAAGCTCAGGGCATTGATGCCGCTGCCGTCCGCGGCCATGTCGCAAAGATCGTAAAGCGGGCACACCCGGCCGCAACGGAGGTAGCCGCCGCGCCGTTCGGAAATGAACGCCACCCGGCCGTTGGGCAGCCAGCAGGGATCGAAATCGTTCCAGGTGCCGTCGGTCAATTGGCGCAGCCCGCGGCCGTCCACGCCCACCTGGAAGAGATGGTAGCACCGCCCCTCGGCCCAGTGCCCGCGGGTCGGATCGGTGTGCCAGCGGTGCTGCGGATCGCCCCGGTTCTCCACGAAGGCAAACAGGATCGTCCGGCCGTCGTAGGAGAGGCTGGGCGACAGGAACGTCCCCCCGCCCGATTCCGTGCCGGAACGATGGCCTTCGCCGTCGTAGGCCACCGGCGGCGGCGCCGTCGGCCCGCCGGACAGCGGCTGCCCCTGCAACCGCCCGTTTCCCACCACGGCGTTGGCCAGGACATCCCGCACCGCGGGGTGATTGCCGAACGGCTGTTCCAGGACATAAAGGCCGCCGCCGGGCGTCGCGGCCAGGCCGTAGAACTGATCGCACATGTGGTTGTACAGCGCCCGGTGCCGCTTGATGAAAAGAAGCTGGTTGAAATTCAGCAACGGATTGGCAAAAGCAATCCGACGGCGCGCCGCGCACGCCGCGCCGAACAAGGCGCGCCGCGCCCCGGCCTCCGTCACCGCGGTCGCCGCGTTCTGGCGCTGCAGGTCGGCCAGTTGTTCCTCCGCTGCGGTGAAGGTGCCGGCCGTCGTTCTTTTCCTCAGATCGGCCAGCAGGGCCGCCGTCCGGCGCAGCACGATATCGGCCGGATCGCGGTCCGCAGCCAGCACCAAGGCCTCCGCGCGGAACGTCTCCGGGGCATGGCGCTGGAAAACAGGCCGCCGCGCGAAATCATGCTGCAGACTTTCGAACTGGTCCTGGATCTCGTCGTGGCCGTTCAGGCCCTCGGCGCCCACGGCACCCGCCACGCCGGCGGCCAGGACGAACAGCGCCAGCATTTTCAGATTCATCCCCGGTTTCTCCTAACAACGGATCAAGGCTTTACCCCGCAACGGCCAAAGAGGTTTATCAGAGGTATGCCAAGCCGGGCCGACAAACAAGAAAAAACCAGTCGTCGCAGCGCCCGGGGGCGTGCGATAATGCGCTTGGCAATCGGGATCAACCGGGGAGCCGTTTATGGAACGCTTCGAAAAGATCGTTGTGCTGGAGAACGAGGTGCAGGCGGAAGTCGTGGACGACATCCTGACCAGCCAGGCCATTCCGCATCGGGTGCGCAGCTACCACGACTCCGCCCTGGATGGCGTTTTTCAGGGCACGTATGGCTGGGGCCACATCGAGGCGCCGGTGGAATTCAAGGAGCGGATTCTGGAGATCGTTCGGACAATCGAGCCCGGTGCCCCTCCGGCAGTGGACTAAACGGTGCCTTTCGCGGTCACGCACGTAACTTACCGTGCGCCAGGCTGCTGGTCACCCTCTTCCCAGCAATTTGCATTTTGGGTAGATCGGAGCGGAACGTGTAAACGTTCCGGTAGAGCCCGGAACCGTTACCGGTTCCGCTCCAGAAGAAATCATAATGCGAATTGCTGCCCTCTTCCAGTGCCCACAACACGGCGTTGCGCCGGCGGGCGGGTTTTGCCATAGTAGCCGCCGGCACCATGCGGGGATCCTCGAAATATGGTCTGTTGCTCGGGCTGGGGCTGGCGCTCGCCGCCGGCCAACCGGCCCCCTGCGCCAGCGTGGTGGTGGACCGCTATGCCGCCGTGGTCCACCAGCGCACCATCACCTCCCTGG